>JAEWGK010000032.1 GCA_023388385.1 Actinomycetes bacterium
CGGGGCCGAAGGAGGACGCGAAGGGGGACGCGAAGCCGGGGTCGGCTCCCGCCGCGGTGCGCCGACGCCCGCGCGGCCGCATCCGGCGGGTGCCGGGCATCGACGGGCTACGCGGCCTGGCGGTCGCTGCCGTCGTCGTCTATCACTTCTTCGGCGACGTCCTGCCGGGTGGCTACCTCGGCGTCGACGTGTTCTTCGTTCTGTCGGGGTTCCTCATCACGTCGCTGCTCGTGCGCGAGCGCGCGGTGACGGGGCGCATCGACCTGAAGGACTTCTGGCTGCGCCGCGTCCGGCGCATCCTGCCGGCCGCGGTGACCGTGTTGGTCGTCGCCGTCGCGGCGGCCGGGCTCGTGGGCGGGGACCCCGCGGTGGGGCTGACGTCGCAGTTCCTGGGCACGCTGTTCTTCGTCAACAACTGGGTCCAGATCGCGGGGTCGCAGTCGTACTTCGCGGACTCCGGCGTCCAGATCACAGCCCACTACTGGTCGCTGGCGGTCGAGGAGCAGTTCTACGTCCTGTGGCCCCTGGCCGTCGTCGGGCTCTACGCGCTGGGGCGGGGCTCGCGCCCGCTGAGGTTCGTCTCCGCGGGCCTGTCGCTGGCGTCGTTCGTGCTCATGATCCTGCTGCACGACCCGGCGTCCGATCCGACCCGCGTCTACTACGGCACGGACACGCACGCCTTCGGCCTGCTCATCGGAGCGTTGCTCGCGGTGCTGGCGACATCGACGTTCGCGGTGCCGGACGCGGACTCGTGGCCGGAGCGCCAGGGCCCCCTGAACGACCGGCGGACCGCCGCGGTGGCCGGCGGCGTGGCGCTCGCCGGCCTGATGGCGCTGTTCCTGCTCCTCGAGGATCAGCTGGCAGTGACCTACCGCGGCGGGCTGTTCGCCGCCTCGCTGCTCACCGCCGTCGTGCTGCTTGCCGTCGTACGCGAGGCGGGGCCGGTGTCCGCGCTGTTCCGCACCGCGCCCATGCGCTGGCTGGGCGAGCGCTCGTTCAGCCTTTACCTGTGGCACTGGCCCGTCATGGTCCTCGTCGTGGAGCTGCTGCGGGACACCGGCGTCGGCCGCAGCGCGTGGATCCCGGGCACCATCGCACTGGCCGTGTCGCTGCCGCTGTCGGCCCTGTCCTACCGCTGGGTGGAAACGCCGATCCGGCGTCGCGGCTACCGGGCGGTCGCCGCGGAGCTGTTCGGCCCCGACTCGCCGGCCCGGCGACGCATCGGCGTCCCGGCCGTTGCCGGCGCCCTGGTGGCCTTCGCGGCCGCCGGCATGATCACCGGCCCGTCGCAGACGCGGCTGGAGGCCGATCTCGC
The DNA here is from genome assembly GCA_023388385.1 of Actinomycetes bacterium. Lineage (GTDB taxonomy): Bacteria > Actinomycetota > Actinomycetes > Mycobacteriales > Mycobacteriaceae > Corynebacterium. The sequence goes on from JAEWGK010000032.1 coordinate 1,316, forward strand.
TGCGGCGGAGCAGCAGCGGGCGGAGGCGGAGAAGGCCGCGGAGGCCGACCTCGAGCACCGCGAGATGCCGAAGGGCGACCAGATCACCGCCATCGGGGACTCGGTGATGCTGGCCTCCAAGCAGGCGCTGGAGGACGAGTTCCCGGGCATCTACGTCGACGGCGGCGTCTCCCGGCACTGGAATCTGCTCCCGCCGATCATCGACCAGATGAAGGCCGACGGGACGCTCGATCCGTTCGTCGTCCTGGGCATGGGCACCAATGGCCCGGCGTCGGACGGGGAGCTCGACGCGCTGCTGGGGCAGATCGGCCCCGACCACGTCGTCGTCCTGGTCCTGCCGTACGGCGACCGCTGGTACATGCCGGAGGCCGAGCAGCAGATCCGCGATGCCGCGCAGAAGCACCCGAACGTCTACGTCGCCGACTGGTGCCACGCCGTCCGCGATGACACGTCGGTGCTGCGCGAGGACCTCATCCACCCGGACCCGCCGGGGGCGCTGCTGTACGTCAACTCCATCCGCGACGCGCTGCGGCAGTGGGTCGACGACGACAAGCAGGTCCCGGGCGTCTGCGGCGTCTGACGCAGGGACCCCGTGGCGGTCCGCGCGGCCACGCGGAGCGGTTATCCGCAGCCGCGGATCACAGCTCCAGCCGAGCGCCCGGGATGGCGTCGAGGAGGCGGCGCGTGTACTCCTCGCGCGGATCCTCGAACAGTTCGTCGGTCGGGCGGTGCTCGACGACGCGGCCGCGCTCCATCACCACGACCTCGTCGGCGACCTGGCGGACCACCGCCAGATCGTGGGTGATGAACAGGTAGGCGAGATCGAGATCCTCCTGCAGTTCGGCGAGGAGTTTGAGCACCTGCGCCTGGACGATGACGTCGAGGGCGCTGACGGCCTCGTCGCACACCACGACCTCCGGGTTGAGGGCGAGCGCGCGGGCGATGGCGACGCGCTGGCGCTGGCCGCCCGACAGCTCGCCGGGGTATCGGCGGGCCATCTCGGCCGGCAGCGCCACGCGGTCGAGGAGCTCGCGGACGCGGGCGGCGCGTGATCCGCGGTCGCCGATGCCGTGGATGCGCAGCGGCTCCTCGATGGCGGCGTGGACCGACCGCATCGGGTCGAGCGTCGCGTAGGGGTTCTGGAAGATCGGCTGGATGCGGCGGCGCAGCGCGAGCTCCCCGCGTCGGTTGCGGCCGTGGACCGGCTCGCCGTCGAAAAGCACCTCGCCGGCGGTCGGCTCCAGCAGCCCGAGGGCCATGTTCGCGACCGTCGACTTGCCGGAACCCGATTCGCCGACGATGCCGATGGTGCGTCCCTGCCGGAGCGTGAAGTCCACGCCGTCGACGGCGGTGAACGTGTCCGTGCGCCACGGCCGGTCGCCCCGAACCGTGAATTCGCGGCGCAGGCCGCGGACGACGAGCATCTCGCGGCACTCCTCGTCCGCGCGGGTGGGCGTCGACGCGACGCGGTCGCCGCGGCGGGCCGCCAGCGACGGCGCCGCCGCGATGAGCCGGCGCGTGTACGGGTGCCGCGGATCGCGCAGTACCTCGAGCGCGGGGCCGGACTCGACGATGCGGCCCTGCTCCATGACGACGATGCGGTCGGCGCGCTCGGCGGCCAGGCCCAGATCATGGGTGATGAGCAGCACCGACGTGCCGAGTTCGCGGGTCAGCTCGCCGAGGTGGTCGAGGATGCGCTTGGCGACGGTGACGTCGAGGGCCGACGTCGGCTCGTCCGCGATGAGCAGCTTCGGCCGTGCGGCGAGGCCGATGGCGATGAGGGCGCGCTGGCGCATGCCGCCGGAGAACTGGTGGGGGTACTGGCCGACGCGGTCGCCCGCGTCGTCGAGGCCGGCCTGCCGCAGGAGCTCCACCGCCCGGTCGTGGATGCCGGAGCCGCGGACGACGTTGTTGGCGCGCAGCGCCTCCTTCACCTGCTTGCCGACGGTCCACACGGGGTTGAGGTTCGTCATCGGGTCCTGGGGGACCAGGCCGATGCCCGAGCCGCGGACGTCCTCCCACTCCTTCTCGGAGAGGCGCGTGATGTCCCGGCCGTCGAAGCGGATGGTCCCGCCCGTGACGCGGCCGCCCGGCGGCAGCAGGCCCAGCGCGGCGTGGACGGCGGTGGACTTGCCGGAGCCGGACTCGCCGACGACGGCGACGGTCTCGCCCGCGTAGACGGCGAGGTCGGCGGAGTGGACGACGTCGCGCACCGTGGCGGCGCGGCCGGAGCCGGACGGGAAGCCGACGCTCACGCCGTCGAGCTGCAGGACGGGGGTTTCCGCGGGGCCGGTCATCGGCGGCGCTCCTTCGGGTCGAGGGAGTCCTTCAGGGCGTCGCCCATCAGGATGAATCCCAGCACGGTGACGGCCAGCGCGGCGGCGGGCCAGAACAGGTTGGACGGGGCCTGGCGCAGCACCTGCTGCGCCGTGGAGATGTCGTTGCCCCAGCTGACGGTGGTCGTCGGCAGGCCGATGCCGAGGTACGACAGGGTGGCCTCGGCGACGATGTAGATGCCGAGCGACGTCGTCGCCATGACGATGACGGGGGCGAGGCAGTTCGGCAGGACGTGGCGCACGAGCGTGCCCGCGCGGGACAGGCCCAGGGCCCGGGACGCGGTGACGTACTCCTCCTGCTTCACCGTCATCACGGCGCCGCGGACGACGCGGGCCATCTGCGGCCAGCCGAACGCGGACAGGACGAGCACGACCGACCACACCGTGCGGTCGGTGAACAGCTGCATGAGGACGATGCCCGCGAGGATGAGCGGGATGGCGAAGAAGACGTCCGTCACCCGCGACAGAATCGCGTCGACCCAGCCGCCGAGGAAGCCGGCGATGCCGCCGACGACCACGCCGATGAGCGTGACCAGCGCGGTGACCCCGATGCCGGTGATGACGGAGGCGCGGGCGCCGTGGATGACGCGCGCGTACACGTCGTAGCCCTGCTGGGTGAAGCCCATCGGATGGCCGTGGCGCGCCGGCGCGAGCGAGTCGACGAGGTTGCCGTCGCGCGGGTCGATGGAGGTGAACAGCTGGGGGAACGCCGCGATGAGCAGCACCAGCACGATGATGGCGGCGGCGGCCCAGAACAGCGGGCGGCGGCGCAGGTCCCGCCAGGCCGTGCCCCACAGGCCGGCCGGGGGAGTGTCGTCGGCGGGCAGGGCGCCGGCGCCCTCGCGGGAGGCGGCGATGGCGGCGTCGCGCTCGTCGACGGGGGCGACGAAGCGCGCGTTCCGGGGTGCGGTGGTCCGGTTCACGTCAGGCATAGCGGATCCTCGGGTCGAGGGCGGCGTAGAGCAGGTCGATGATGAGGTTCGCCAGCATGTAGATGATCACCAGGATCGTGACGACGCTGACGACGGTGGGGGCCTCCCCGATCTGGACGGCGCGGAAGACGAGGCCGCCGATTCCGGGGATGTTGAAGATGCCCTCCGTGACGATGGCGCCGCCCATGAGCGCGGCGAGGTCGGCGCCGATGAACGTCACCACGGGGATGAGCGAGTTGCGCAGGATATGGCGGGAGACGACCTCGCCCCGGGGCAGCCCCTTCGCCCTCGCGGTGCGGACGAAGTCCGCGTGGCGGGCGGTGGCGACCTCCGACCGCGTCAGCCGCAGCACGTATGCGACGGAGACGAGGCCGAGGACGATGGCCGGCAGCAGCAGGTTCGCCACCGACGCGTCTCCGCCGACGGTGGGGGAGACGATGCCCCACCGCACGCCGAAGAGGTAGCGGGCGACGAAGCCGAGCACGAAGGTCGGGGTGGCGATGACGAGCAGGGAGACGACCAGCACGGTCGAGTCGAACCAGCGGCCCTTGCGCATGCCGGTCCAGACGCCGAGGCCGATGCCGAGGACCGTCTCGATGATGACGGCCATGATGGCGAGCTTGAACGTCACGGGGAGGGCGAGGGCGATCTCCTCGGCTACCGGGCGGCCGGAGAACGTGTCGCCGAGGTCCATGGTGAACACGCCGGTGAGGTAGTTCCAGTACTGGACGAGGAACGGCTCGTCGAGGTGGTACTGCGCCCGCAGCGCGGCGACCTGCTCCGGCGGCAGCGGCTTGTCGCCGGCCAGCGCGGCGATGGGGTCGCCGGGCATGGCGAAGACCATGGCGTAGATGAGCAGCGTGGCGCCGAAGAAGACGGGCACCATCTGCAGGATGCGCTTTCCGATGTACCAGGCCATGCGTCAGTCCTTCTCGATTGCGGCGTAGTCGGGGTACGCGTTCCACGTGATGTGGACGTTGCGCAGCTTCGGGCTCCACGCGACCGACGCATTGGGGTACCACAGCGGGATCGCCGGCAGATCGCGCATGAGGATCTGCTGGGCGCGGCGGTAGCGCTCGCGCGTCTCGGCGGGGTCGGAGGCGGCGGCGGCCTCGCGGAGCGTCCGATCGAACTCCGGCGAGGAGTAGTCGCCGTCGTTGGAGGAGCCGCCGGTGGCGTACAAGGGCTCGAGGAAGTTCGCGACGGACGGGTAGTCGCCTAGCCAGCCGGAGCGGAACGCCGTCGTGATCGTCCTGTTCGTGATCTCGTCGCGCAGCTGCTTGAACGTCGGGTACGCCTTGCCCTCGGCCTGGATGCCCAGGGTGTCGCGGAGCATGTTGGCGACGGCCTCGACCCACTGCTGATGGCCGCCGTCGGCGTTGTAGGAGATGCGGAAGACCTCCTCGGCCGGCCACGGGGAGATGGCGTCGGCCCGCGCCCACAGCCGCGCGGCCTCGTCGGCGTCGTGGTCGAGGACCTCGCCGCCCGGCACGTCGCGGTCGACGTCGCCGAGGGTCAGGGCGGTGAACTCCTCCGCCGGGGTGCGGGTGCCGAAGAAGATCTTGTCCGTGATGAGCGTCCGGTCGATGGCGCGGGAGATGGCGGCGCGGCGCAGGCGCCCCTCCTCCCCGGAGAAGTGCGGCAGCCACTCGGGGATGACGAACGCCTGGGTGGAGGCCGTCGGGCCGTTGAAGCTCGAGTCCGGGAAGTCGGTCTGGAAGCTCGCCATGGCCGTCGGGGGCACGGTCGAGCCGATGGTGTCCAGCCGGCCGGACAGCAGGTCCGCGTAGGCGGTGTCGGGATCGGAGTAGAAGCGGAACAGGATGCCCTCGTTGCGTGCCCGCGTCTCTCCGGCGAAGTCCTCGTTGCGGACGGTGCGCAGGCTGGCGTTGTGCAGCCACGCGTCGCCGTCGGCCATCTTGTACGGGCCGTTGCCGATCGGGTGCTCGCCGAACGCCGCCATGTCCTCGTAGGCGACGTGCGGCAGCGGCATGTAGGCGGTGTGGCCCAGGCGCATGGGGAACGTCGACTCCGGGTGGTTGAGGGTGACGGTGAACTCCAGGTCGGAGACCTGCTCGAGGCCGGACATCGCCGAGGTCGTCGAGTCGGCCGCGGAGACCTCGTCGAAGCCCTTGATGACCTCGAAGAACGACTGCTGAAGCTGGACGTTCGGGCCGTGGGCGCCGTAGTTCCACGCGTCGATGTAGCTGCGCGCGGTCACCGGTTCGCCGTTGGTGAAGGTCCAGCCGGGCTTGAGCCGGATGCGGAACTGCGTGGCGTCGGCGTTCGGGGTGATGGATTCCGCGTGGTCGAGGACCATCGTGCCGTCGACGTCGTAGCGGACGAGCCCCGAGTAGAGGACGCGGAGGATGTCGCCGCCGCCCACTTCGTTCGTGTTCGTCGTGATGAGGGGGTTCTGCGGCTCGGAGCCGTAGGCGACGATGACGCCTGGCCCGGCGTCTTGCTGCTGCGTCGTGCACGCCGTCAACGCCGTGGCGGCGAGCATCGCGGAGACGAGCGCGGCGAGAATCCCCCGCAGCCTCCTTCCCCGTCGGGTCGTGTCCTGCATGCTGCCGTCCCTTCGCGGATAGGGGTTCGTGGGGGTGACTAAGGCATACCCTACTGGCCGCCCCGGCTTCCGGAACCACGGCGCACCGGTGGCACAATGGTCGGACGACGAAACCCCGACCCCAGGAGGAACCGGGACCATGCCCCGCCTGTTCGGAACCGATGGCGTGCGAGGACTCGCCAACAGGACGCTCACCGCGCCGCTGGCGATGCGCCTCGGCGCAGCCGCCGCGACGGTGCTCACCCGCGGCGCCGACCCGTCGAAGCGCCGCCCGCGCGCGATCGTCGGCCGCGACCCGCGCGTGTCCGGCGAGATGCTCGCGGCCGCGCTGTCCGCGGGGCTGGCGTCGAAGGGCGTCGATGTCATCCGCGTCGGCGTGCTGCCGACCCCGGCGGTGGCGTACCTGACGGACGACTACGGCGCCGAGCTGGGCGTCATGATCTCCGCCTCGCACAACCCGATGCCGGACAACGGCATCAAGTTCTTCTCCGCCGGCGGCGAGAAGCTCGACGACTCGGTGGAGAAGGCGATCGAGCGCGAACTCGACCTGCTGGAGCCGGGCGGCCCGACGGGCACCGGGGTCGGCCGCGTGCTGGAGGAGGCGCCGGACGGCCTGGAGCGCTACCTCATGCACCTGTCCCGCGCGGTGCCGCAGAAGCTCGACGGCATCCGCGTCGTCGTCGACGCCGCCAACGGCGCCGCCTCCAAGGCCGCGCCGATGGCCTACGCCGCCGCCGGTGCCGACGTCGTCGCCATCCACGACCGGCCGAACGCCTACAACATCAACGACAACTGCGGCTCGACCCACATCGAGGTCGTCCGCCGGGCGGTCCTGGAATACGGCGCCGACCTGGGCCTGGCCCACGACGGCGACGCGGACCGCTGCCTCGCCGTCGACAGCGAGGGCAACGTCGTCGACGGCGACCAGATCATGGCCATCCTGGCCGTCGCCATGAAGGAGAACGGCGACCTGCGCCGCTCGACGCTGGTGGCGACCGTCATGTCGAACCTGGGTCTCAAGCTGGCCATGCGCGAGCACGGCATCGACGTGCGCACGACGAAGGTCGGCGATCGCTACGTCCTGGCGGATCTGGCCAGCGGCGGCTACTCGCTCGGCGGCGAGCAGTCCGGCCACGTCGTCATCCCCTCCCACGCGACCACGGGCGACGGCACCCTCACGGGCCTGAGCCTCATGGCCCGGATGGCGGAGACCGGCAAGTCCCTGAAGGATCTGGCCTCCGTGATGACGGTCCTGCCGCAGACCCTCATCAACGTCCCCGTCGCCGACAAGGCGGCCATCGCCGACGCCGAGGAGGTCAAGGCCGCGATCGCCGAGGCCGAGGCGGAGCTCGGCGACTCCGGCCGCGTCCTGCTGCGCCCCTCCGGCACCGAGGAGCTCTTCCGCGTCATGGTCGAAGCCGCCGACGCGGAGACCGCCCGCCGCATCGCCGGCCGTCTGGCCGCCGTCGTCGCCGCGGTGTAGCCCTGGCGCGTGGGCGGCGCGGATCCGTCGTCACGCGCCGCCGCAGGCCCCGCCTCCCGCGTCCCGGGACGCGGGGCCTCGGCTCATGCCGGGCCGGGCGCCTTCCGTAAAGTGGGGGAGTGACCCATGAGCCTCCCCGGACCAGGAAGGACGACCCCCATGACGGACGACACCGTGGACCCGGAGCGGATCCGCGAGCGCTTCGCCCCCGGCGAAGCCGACATCCAGGTGGAGGTCGTCGATCACGACGGCCGCGTCCTCGGCACCGCCGGGAAGCTGGAGGCGCACCTGCCGCCGGGCATCCTGCACCGCGCGTTCTCCCTGTTCCTCTTCGACGGTGAGGGCCGCATGCTGCTGCAGCGCCGCGCCGCCGCCAAGTACCACTCGCCGCTGCTGCTCACCAACGCGACGTGCTCGCACCCGCGCCCCGGCGAGCCGGTCGCCGACGCCGTGCGCCGCCGCGCGGAGGAGGAGCTGGGCGCCGACGTCTCCGAGCTCGAGGAGATCGGCCTGGTCATCTACCGCGTCGACGACGACCGCACCGGCCTGTCCGAGCACGAGTACAACCACGTCTACGCTGGTCGCGTCGACCCGGATGCGCTGCACCTGAACCCGGACGAGGTCGACGAGGTCGTCCTGGTCACCCCGGAGGAGCTCGCCGCCCGCCGCGCGTCCGAGCCGTTCACGCAGTGGTTCAACCACGTGTGGACGGTCGGCGCGGAGAAGTTCGCCAAGTGGGGCTTCGACGTCGAGGGTGTCGACGGCGTCGACGGCGACGCCGAGGTCGGCGAGACCGAGGTGCTGCCATCCCCGGAGGCGGAGGCGACCCCGGCGACGGAGGAGGACTGATGACCCGCGCGGACGACGAGGAGCTCCTCGAGATGATGGAGGCCGCGGCGATGGAGGCGGCGGAGGCCGCCGACGCCGCCGAACTCGCCGGCGTGGCCCCCGCGCCGGGCACCCACCGCAGCGCCTGGGGCGAGGCCCATGCGAAGGCCATCCTGCTCGGCGAGCACTCGGTGGTCTACGGCCGCCCCGCGATCGCCGTGCCCGTGCCGACGCTGCGCACCGTCGCCCGCGTCGACGAGGAGCCGGGCGGGCCGATCCTGCTGGGCCTCGACGGCGACGTCATCGAGATCGACGAGCTGCCGGACCGGCTGGCCTCCATCGGCGAGGCCATCCGCATCACGCTGCGCCGCTTCGGCCTCCCGGAGTCCGGCGTGCTCATCCGCCTGCGCAGCGGCATCCCGGCCGCCGCGGGCCTCGGCGGATCCGCCGCCGTCGCCCACGCCGTCGTGGAGGCCATCCGCGACTACGCGGGCGGCGAGCTGACGGAGCGGGAGCGGTTCGACCTGGTTCAGGCCGCCGAGCGCATCGCGCACGGCAGCCCATCGGGCCTCGACGCCACCGCGACGCGGGCGACGTGCCCCGTCCATTTCCAGGGCGGCGAAACGACGCCGCTGCCGGTCGGCGCCCGCATGTGGGTGGTCCTCGGCGACACGGGCGTGCGCGGGTCGACGTCGCTGGCCGTGGCGAAGGTCCGCGGCCACGTGACGTCCCGCCCGGAGCGCGGGGAGAAGCTGCTCGACCGGCTCGGCGCCCTCACCGACGCCGCGGCCGGGGACCTGGCCCGCGGCGACGTCGCGGCGCTGGGCTCGCGGATGGACGCGGCGCAGGTGGTGCTCGACGAACTCGGCGTCGGGCATCCGGCGCTGACGGCGCTCGTCGCCGCGGCCCGCGGTGCCGGCGCGGCGGGCGCGAAGCTGACCGGCTCCGGCTGCGGCGGCTGCGTGCTGGCGCTGGCGGACACCGCGGAGGCCGCCGAGCGCATCGCGCACGCGATGACCGAGGCCAACGCCGTGGCCACGTGGATGATGGAGGTGGATCCGGCATGACGGGGACGTCTGACGTGAACGGGGCGGACGCCTGCACCGCGGTGGCGCACCCGAACATCGCGCTGGTGAAGTACTGGGGCAAGCGGGACGCGTCGCAGCAGCTGCCGGCCACCGGCAGCCTGTCGCTGACGCTCGGCATCGCGCCGACAACGACGACGGTGGAGCTCGACCCCGCCGCCGACGCCGATTACGGCACCCTCAACGGCGCGGAGATGGCGGGCAAGGACCTCGATCGCGTCCGCCGCTTCCTGGATCTGGTCCGGGAGCGCACCGCAGCCGCCCGCGGCACCTCCGCCGACGGCCTGCCGAAAGCCCGCGTGACCAGCGTCAACGAGATTCCGACGGGTGCGGGTCTCGCGTCGTCGGCGTCCGGCTTCGCGGCCCTGACCCTCGCCGCCGCCGGAGGCTACGGCCTCGAGCTCGACGACGCGCAGGCGTCGGCGCTCGCCCGCCGCGGGTCGGGTTCCGCCTGCCGGTCCATCTTCGGCGGCCTGGTCGAGTGGTTGCCCGGCGACGACGACGCGTCGAGCCACGCCGTCGCCCTGCCGGATTCCGGCCTGGAGCTGGCGCTCGTCGTGGCGGTGCTGTCGCCCGGCCGGAAGAAGATCGACTCCCGCGCCGCGATGGCGCGCACCGTGGAGACCTCCCCGTACTTCCCGGCGTGGAAGGAGCTGGTCCCCGGCGACATCGCGCGGATGAAGGAGGCCATCGCCGCCGCCGACTTCACCGCCGTCGGCGAGCTGGCGGAGGCGAACGCCATGCGCATGCACGCGAGCATGCTCGGGGCCTTCCCGCCAGTGCGCTACTGGACGCCGGACTCGGTGAGGGCCCTGGATCTCGTCGTCACGCTTCGGGAGGAGCGTGGCGTGGAGTGCTACGCGACGATGGACGCCGGGCCGAACGTGAAGATCCTGTGCCGCCCGGCCGACGCCCCCGCGGTGGAGGCTGCGTTCCGGGAGGAGTTCCCGGGCATCGACGTGCTGGTCTCCGGCCACGGGCCGGGGGCGCGGGTGGTCCGCTGATGCGGGCGACGGGCCTGGGCTGCGGGAAGCTCTACCTGGCCGGCGAATACGCCGTCATGGACCCCGGCGGCCTGGCCGTCATCGCCGGCGTCGACCGGTACGTGGAGGTCGCGGCCGCCGGCGCGTCGGCCCCGGGCCCCGGGGAGCCCCCGGCCGGGCGGGTCGCGTCCGCGCATTACGACGAGCCCCGCACCTACCGCGTCGGCCCCGGAAGTGCGGTCGAGGCGCCCGGATGGGGGGAGCCGGACCTGGTGCTGCGGGCGCTGGAGGTCGCCCACGGGGTGGCCGCGGCGCTCGGGGCGGAGGCGCGGGCGCTGGACCTGGACATCGTCTCCGGGCTCGACGACGCGGAGACGGGCCGCAAGTACGGGCTCGGGTCGTCCGGGGCCGTGGTCGTCGCCGTCGTCGATGCGGTGACCCGGGCGCTCGGCGTCCCCCTCGACGCGATGGGCCGGTTCCGCGCGGCGATGTCCGCCACCGTTCTCGCGGGTGCGGCAGGCTCTGGTGGCGACATCGCGTGCGCGGCCCACGGCGGCGTCGTCGCGTACCGGCGCCCCGACCCCGATGCCCTCCGCGCCCGCGTGCTGTCCGACCCCGTTGCCGCGGCGCTGGAGCCGTGGCCGGACGGGGAGGTCCGCCGCATCGCCGTCGCCCCGTCGGTCCGCCTGCTCGTCGGATGGACCGGCAGGCCCGCCGACACCGGCGACCAGCTCGCCCGAGCCGGCCGGCGCACCCCGGACCCCGGGGCGCGGCGGGCGTTCGTCGCCTCGGCCTCGGGGGCGGCCGCAGACCTCTCCGACGCGCTGGAGGCGGGTGACGCCACCGCGGTCGCCGACGCCGTCCTGCGCGCCCGCGCGGCACTGGCAGACCACGCCGCCGACCGCGGCACCGTCATCGAGACGCCCCAGCTGGCCGCACTCGCCGATGCCGCATGGGCGTGCGGCGCCCCCGGCAAGTCCTCCGGCGCCGGCGGCGGCGACTGCGGCATCGCGCTGGACTGCGGCGGGGCGGACGTCGCGAAGCTCCACGCGCGCTGGCGCGACGCGGGGGTGACCCCGCTGGACCTCGCGTTCGACCGGCGCATCGCCGGGCGCGACGGCTGACGGGCGTCCGGCGCCGCGCCCCGGGGCCCGACGCCTAGAATCCGGGGGTGAACCCGCGCGCCGCACGACCCCGCGGCGGCGCCCCGACGACGCAGGAGCGCACCCATGAGCCACGAACAGTCCTTCGCCTCCATCCCGCTGAGCTGGATCGGCCCGGTCCGCATCTCCGGCAACGTCATGGAGGACGAGCTGGAGCTGCCGCTGGCGACGTACGAGACGCCGCTGTGGCCGTCGTGCGGCCGCGGCGCGAAGATCTCCCGCATGATCGACGGCGGCATCACCTGCACGCTGGTCGACGAGCGGATGACGCGCTCGGTCGTCTTCGAGACCCCGTCGGCCGCCGACGCCGTCGCCTGCCGCGACCGCATCGAGGAGCTGCGCGGAGGCCTGCAGGACGTCGTCGCCGGCTCCAGCCGCTTCGCGAAGCTCATCGACGTGCACTACCAGATCTACGGCAGGCTGCTGTTCGTGCGCTTCGAGTTCCTCTCCGGCGATGCGTCGGGCCACAACATGGCGACGCTGGCGGCGGAGAACCTGATGAAGCACCTCATGGCCGAGATCGACGGCCTGGGCTACGGCTCCATCTCCGGCAACCTGTGCACGGACAAGAAGACATCGGCGGTCAACGGCCTGCTGGGCCGCGGCAAGAACATCATCGCCGAGGCCGTCATCCCGGAGCCCGTCGTCCGCGAGCGCCTGCGCACCACCGCGGAGCGCATGGCGGTGCTCAACGAGCGGAAGAACCTCATCGGCTCCATCGCCGCGGGCTCGCTGCGTTCGGCGAACGCCCACTACGCCAACATGCTGCTGGGCTTCTACCTGGCCACGGGCCAGGACGCGGCGAACATCGTCGAGGGTTCCCAGGGCGTCACCCAGATCGAGTCTCTGCCGGACGGCTCCGTCCGTTTCTCCACGACGCTGCCGAACCTCATCGTCGGCTCCGTCGGCAATGGCAAGGGCCTGGACTTCGTCGAGGAGAACCTGCGCCGCATCGGCTGCAAGGAGGACCGCGAGCCGGGCGACAACGCCCGCCGCCTCGCCGCGTGCTGCGCCGCCATCGTGTGGTGCGGCGAGCTGTCGCTCATGGCCGCGCAGACGAACCCGGGCGAGCTCATGGCCACGCACGTCTCCATCGAGCGCGCGGGGAAGTAGGGGGGGAGCAGGGCTGCCACCTCCGTCGAAGCGTTTAGGATGGAACGCAATGGTGCGTCCGGCCGAACCACGGGGAGCCGCCCCCGAACGCGCCGCCCGCGCGTAAAATCCACGTGAAGCACGGGGCCCGTTTCCCGCGCCGCCAGCGCAGCGGACGGGCCGTTGACAGTCGATTGGATGTAGCTGAAGAGATGACCACCCCCACCGCACCCGCAGTCGGCATCGACGACATTGCGTTCGCGACCGCGTCCTACCGCATTGATCTGGCGGACATCGCCCCGCGGCTCGGCGCGGAGCCCGCGAAGTACCACAAGGGCCTGGGACAGGAGCAGATGAGCGTCGTTGCCGCCGACGAGGACCCGGTGACCATGGCGGCCGCCGCGGCCAAGCGCATCATCGACCGCCACGGCGTCGACGGCATCCGCACGCTCATGTTCGCCACGGAGACGTCCATCGACCAGTCGAAGTCCG
>JAEWGK010000275.1 GCA_023388385.1 Actinomycetes bacterium
GTCACGTGCGGCTCCGCGCCGGGTGCCGGCGGTCGCGATCTCCGGGGCCGCCGGGGCGGCCCGCCGCCTGGCGGAGCTGACGGGGCCGGACGAGGCCCGGGACGTCGTCACGCGACCGCCGGCACCCGGCGCGGAGCCGCACGTGACCGCACGCGGCCTCGTCTGCGCGCGCGGGGGCGGTGCGCCGGTGGAGCTCGGGCCCGTGGACCTCGACGTGCCCTTCGGCGGGCGCGAGACCATCGTCGCCCCGTCGGGGGCGGGCAAGACCACCCTGCTGATGACGCTGGCAGGGCTGCTGCCGGCGCGGGCGGGGACGTGCTCCGCCCCCGGTGCGCTGTTCCTCGCGGAGGATGCCCACGTCTTCGCCACCACCGTCCGCGACAACCTGGCCGTCGGCGCCCCTCACGCGACTGACACGGAGATGCTCGACGTCCTGGGCGCCATCGGCCTCGCGGACTGGGTGCGGGGGCTGCCCGGCGGGCTCGACCATGTCCTGGCCGGCGGGGCCGCCGACCTCTCGGGCGGCCAGCGCCGCCGCCTGCTGCTCGCCCGAACCTTGCTGACGGACGCGCCCGTGCTGCTCCTCGACGAGCCCCGCGAGCATCTCGACGACGCCGGCGCCACCGCCGTGCGCACCCTCCTGGAGGCGCCGGAGCTGCCCGGTGCCCGGCCGCGGCGCACCGTCATCGTCGTCGAGCACCCGCGGGACCGGGCGGGGGAGGCGTGACCGCTGGATTCGCGCCGTAACGCGCGCCACGCGTTTTCGCGGCCGGGCCCACCGGGTGCGACAATGCGCGGCGTGACGGAACTGCGCATCGGAAAGTACGCCCTCGCCTCCCCGGTCGTGCTGGCCCCCATGGCCGGCGTGACCAACGTGGCGTTCCGCACGCTGTGCCGCGAGCAGGAACTCGCCCGCACCGGCACGGTGTCCGGCCTGTACGTCTGCGAGATGGTCACCGCCCGCGCGCTGGTCGAGCGCAACGAGAAGACGATGCGCATGACGACGTTCTCCCCCGACGAGGACCCGCGCTCGCTGCAGCTCTACACCACCGACCCGCACTGGACGTACGAAGCCGCGCGCATGGTCGCCGAGGAGAACCTCGCCGATCACCTGGACATGAACTTCGGCTGCCCGGTGCCCAAGGTCACCCGCCGCGGCGGCGGCTCTGCGCTGCCCTACAAGCGCCGCCTGTTCGGCAACATCGTCGACGCGGCCGTCCGCGGCGCCGAAGACGGCTCCCGGGCCGCCGGACGCGACATCGTGCCCGTGACCGTGAAGTTCCGCGTCGGCATCGACGATGACCACCACACGCACCTGGACGCCGGACGAATCGCCGCCGACAATGGCGCCGTCGCCGTCGCCCTCCACGCCCGCACCGCCGCGCAGCGATACTCCGGCGAGGCCGACTGGTCCCAGATCGCGCGCCTCAAGGAGCACATGGTCGCCTCCGGCCACGGGGACGTCCCGGTCCTGGGCAACGGGGACATCTTCGCCGCCGGCGACGCGCGCCGGATGATGGACGCCACCGGCTGCGACGGCGTCGTCGTCGGCCGCGGCTGCCTGGGCCGCCCGTGGCTGTTCGCGGAGCTGTCCGCCGAGCTGCGGGGCGAGGAGGTGCCGGAGCCGCCGACGCTGGCGGAGGTCACCCGCATCATCGCCCGCCACGCCGAGCTCATGGCGCACTACGACGGCGAGGACCGGGCGTGCCGGGACATCCGCAAGCACATCGGCTGGTACCTGCGCGGCTTCCCCGCCGGCGGCGAGGCCCGCGCCGCGATGGCCCGCGTCCGCTCCCTCGACGAGCTGCGGGGCCAGCTGGAGGCGCTGGCGACCGGCTCCGCCCGCGACGCGCGCCCCGCCGACGCCGACGGCGCCCGCGGCCGCCAGGGCTCCCCGGGCAAGGTCGCGCTGCCCGACGGCTGGCTCGACGACCCGGAGGACGAGGCGGTGCCGGAGGGCGCCGACCTCATGCATTCCGGCGGATAGAGGACTCGTCCGGGGTTCGTGTTGCCGGTGCCCCGGCCTGGCCCTACTCTCGGAGGCGAATCAGGACGGACCGCGGCTCCACCCCTGCCCACCCCCGGGCGTGAACGTATTTCACCTGTTCATTCCCGGCCCCGTCCCCCACCCCGCCGGGGATGTCCGCCCGACGCGCGCATCCCTACACCAAACCTTAGGATGTGGACCCATGCGGACCGTATACCGGGAACAGATGGACTCCTTCGCCCATGACCTCATCCTCATGTGCGATCACATCCACGGCATGAACCGGCTCGCGGGCCGTGCGCTCTTCGACGCCGACCTCGAGGCCGCGGAGCAGGCGCTCTCCGCCCTCGACCATCTCGGCGAACTGCGTGGGCAGTGTGAGGAGAAGGCCTTCGAGCTGCTCGCCCGCGAGGCGCCCGTGGCGCGCGATCTGCGCCAGGTCGTCTCCGGCATCTACATCGTCGAAGACATGGCGCGCATGGGCACCCTCAGCGTGCACGTCGCCAACACCGCCCGCCGCCGGCATCCGGAGTACGTCCTGCCCGACGACATCGCCGGGTACTTCCGCGAGATGGGCAAGGTCTGCGACCAGATGACGACCGCGACCCACGACATCCTGATCACCTACG
Source organism: Actinomycetes bacterium (assembly GCA_023388385.1). Classification (GTDB taxonomy): domain Bacteria; phylum Actinomycetota; class Actinomycetes; order Mycobacteriales; family Mycobacteriaceae; genus Corynebacterium. The sequence goes on from JAEWGK010000275.1 coordinate 2,617, forward strand.
ACGTCGAAGCGGCACTCCACTTGAACCGCGACGACGACCAGATCGACGACATCCACAGGCTCCTGCTGGCGAAGACGTCGGCCGCGGACTGGCCGTACGACTCCCGCGTCACCGTCGACGTCACCCTGCTGTCGCGCTTCTTCGAGCGCTACGCGGACCACGCCGTCGCCGTCGCCGCCCAGGTCGTCTACCTCGCCAGCGGCCTCAAGCCGGACGAGCTGCTCCTGCAGCGCGAGATCGCCCAGGAGGACGAGCTCTTCGAGGCCCGGATCCACGAGCTGGAGCGCCACTTCCGCCGCTGACGGCCGCCGCGGCGACCCGCGGCACGGGGAAGGCCCCGGGCACCGCGAAAGCGGTGCCCGGGGCCCTGCCCAGGTCCGGTGACGTATCAGCCGAAGCGACCGGAGATGTAGTCCTCGGTCTCCTTCTTTTCCGGGTTGGAGAAGATCTTCTTCGTCGGGCCGACCTCGACCAGCTGGCCGGGCTTGCCGGTCGCCTCGAGGGAGTAGAAGGCGGTCTGATCGGAGACTCGGGCCGCCTGCTGCATGTTGTGGGTCACGATGACGATGGTGAACTCGTCCTTGAGCTCGTGGATCAGGTCCTCGATGGCGAGGGTCGAGATCGGGTCCAGCGCAGAGCAGGGCTCGTCCATGAGCAGGACCTCCGGTTGGACCGCCACGGCTCGGGCGATGCAGAGGCGCTGCTGCTGGCCACCGGAGAGACCGCCGCCGGGCTTGTCCAGGCGGTCCTTGACCTCGTCCCAGAGGTTCGCGGAGCGCAGGGACTTCTCGGCGACCTCCTTGAGCTTCTGCTTGTTCTTCTCGCCGGACAGGCGCAGGCCCGCGACGACGTTGTCCTCGATGGACATGGTCGGGAATGGGTTGGCCTTCTGGAACACCATGCCGATGGTGTTGCGGACGGCCACGGGGTCGACCTTCTTGTCGTAGATGTTCTCGCCGTCGAGGAGAACCTCTCCGGTGACGTACGCGCCCGGGATGACCTCGTGCATGCGGTTCAGGGAGCGCAGCACGGTGGACTTGCCGCAGCCGGACGGGCCGATGAAGGCCGTGACGGAGCGCGGCGGGACGTGGAGGTTGACGTCCTTCACGGCGTGGAAGTCGCCGTAGTAGATGTCGACGTTGTTGAGATCGAGGCGCTTGGCCATGATTCGATGCCTTGCCTTTCCTGGGGCGGGGCGTGGGAGCGGCCCCGGGGAGACTACTTCTTGACGGAGAACTTCGCGGAGATGATGCGCGCAGCGATGTTGATGACGGCGATGATGAGCACCAGGGTCAGTGCGGCGCCCCACATCTTGTCGAACGCGACGCCCGTGTTGCCGGCCTTGTACATGTCGAGCATGAACAGCGGCAGCGAGGACTGCGACATGCCGAACGGGTTGTAATTGATGATTCGGGAGGTCGCGACCAGGATCAGCATCGGCGCGGACTCGCCCATGACGCGGGCGACGGCCAGCATGATGCCGGTGACAATGCCGGACAGGGCGGTCGGCAGGACGATCTTCGCGATGGTCTTCCACTTCGGCACGCCCAGCGCGTAGGAGGCCTCGCGCAGGTCATGGGGCACGACGCGCAGCATCTCCTCCGTGTTGCGGACGACGATCGGCAGCATGAGCAGCACCAGGGCCAGCGAGACGGCGAAGCCCGAGCGGTTCATGCCGAACATGACGACCCACAGGGAGTAGATGAACAGGGAGGCGACGATGGACGGGACGCCCGACAGGATGTCGACCATGAAGGTGGTCAGCTTGCCCAGGCGGGACTCGCCGGCGTACTCGACCAGGTAGATGGCCACGAAGATGCCGATCGGGATGGTGATGATAGACGTGACCAGCGCCTGGATGATGGTGCCGATGATGGCGTGGGCCGCGCCGCCGGCATCCGCGCCGACGGTGACGCCCAGCTGGGACTTGGCCCACCAGTCGGCGTTGAGGATGATCGGGAGACCACGGGAGACGACCTCCCACAGCACCCACGCCAGCGGCACGAGGGCGAGGACCATCGCCAGGTAGATGAAGACGGTCGAGATCTTGTCCGTCGTCTGACGGGAGCCGCTGATCGGGGTGAAGGCAGACTCGCCGGTGGGGACCGGGGCCTTCGGGTCGACGACGACGGCGTTGGCGGTATCGCTCATGTCGGTGCTCCTACTTCTTCGCAATCGCGCGCGCGGCCGAGTTGACCACGAACGTCAGGAGGAACAGGACCAGGCCGGCGGCCATGTAGGCGCCCGCCTTGAGGTCGTTGTTGAACTCGGGGGCGGCGTTGGCGATCGCGGTCGCGAAGGTCGTGCCACCGTCCATCAGGGACCAGCGGAACACCGAGGTCGGGGCCAGGACCATGTACAGGGCCATCGTCTCGCCGAGCGCGCGGCCGAGGCCGAGCATGGAGCCCGAGATGTAGCCGGACTTGCCGAACGGCAGGACCGCCATGCGGACGGTCTCCCAGCGGGTGGCGCCCAGGGCCAGCGCGGCCTCGATGTGGCCGCGCGGGGTCTGGACGAAGATCTCGCGGGTCGTGGCCGCGATGACCGGGAGGATCATGATGGCCAGGACGATGCCGCCCGTGAACAGGTTGCGGCCGGTCGCGAAGGACGGGGAGTTCGCGTAGTGCTCGAACAGGAAGACGTGCGGGCCGATCGCCGTGCCCAGCCACTCGTAGAACTTCGACAACGCCGGGCCGAGGGCCAGGAAGCCCCACAGGCCGTAGACGATCGACGGCACGGCGGCCAGCAGGTCAATGAGGAAGGACAGCGGCTTGACGGCCTTCGCCGGCGCGTAGCTGGTCAGGAAGATGGCGACGCCCAGGGCGACCGGCATCGCCAGGACGAGGGCGACGAGGGAGACCGCGACCGTGACCGCGAACAGGTTCGGGATGCCGAAGTACATCTCCGACGTGTTCCCGAGGTTCCAGCCCTCCGAGTACGTGAAGAAGTTCGCCGCGTTGTTCCGCAGGGCCGGGAAGGCGCGCAGGAGCAGGAAGATGCCGATCGCGGCGATCGCGATGGTGATGAGGGAGGCGGAGCCGACGGACAGGATCTCGAAGACCCGGTCGCCCGGGCGCTTCACGCCCGTAGAGCCCTGCGACTCAAGGGTGTCGTGCCCGGGGGTCGGGTGGTGGGCCGCGTTCGAGACGATCGCGTCCTTCACATCGCCCTTCTCCCCGGTGGTGGGGGACGAAGACGTCATAGTTGTTTTTCTTTCAGTGGCTAGGTGCCGATTTCGGAGGGCCCGCTATCCGGGCCGAGGCCGGCCGACGCCCAACGGGCGCGGCCGGCCTGTGCTGTGGGGCTCCAGCCGCGGAGGCTCGTCACCTCCGCCATGCCGGCGCGGGTCGTGGACCCGGCGCCGACGGAGCCGTGGCGGCGCTTACTTGATGGCGTCGACCGCAGCCTTCAGCTTGGCCTTGTAGTCGCCGTCGACCGGGATGTAGCCCAGGTCCTCGAGTTCCTGGCTCTGCCCCTTCTCGAGGACGACGGTCAGGAAGTTCTTCAGCAGGTCGCGGGTCTGGTCGTCGTAGCCGGAGGAGCAGACGATCTCGTAGGTGGTCAGGACGAGCGGGTAGGCGCCCTCCTCGGTCATGGCGAACAGGGCGTCAGTGTCGACGACCATGTCGTTCTCGGAGGAGCCCGTGAACTCGACGGCGGAGAGCGCCTTGTTCACGGACTCGGCGTTCAGCTCGACCGGGCCGCTGCCGAAGTCGATCTGGGCGATACCCAGGCCCTTGTCCTTGGCGAAGCCGGACTCGACGTAGGTGATGGAGCCCGGGGTGAGGGAGACCTGGTCGGCGACGCCGGAGGAGCCCTGGGCGCCGGTTCCGACCTCCTTCGGGAAGGACTTGGAGGGCTCGACGTCCCAGGAGTCGGTGGCGTCCTTCAGGAAGCGCTGGAAGTTCTCGGAGGTGCCGGACTCCTCGGAGCGGTAGACCGGGGTGATCTTCTCGTCCGGGAGCTTGGCGTCGGGGTTGGCCTCGGCGATCGCCTTGTCGTTCCACTCGGTGATGTCGCCCTTGAAGATCTTGGCGACCAGGTCCGGGGTCAGGACGAGGTCGTCGACGCCCTCGACGTTGTAGGCGATGGCGACCGGGCCGATGACCATCGGGAGGTGCCAGGCGTCGTTGCCGCCGCAGCGCTTCTTGGCGTCGTCGACCTGGTCCTCGTCCAGCGCCGAGTCCGAACCGGCGAAGGCGGTGGTGCCGGCGATGAACTGGCTCTGGCCGGAGCCGGAGCCGGTGGCGTTGTAGGACAGCGTGGAGCCCGGGGACGCGGCCTCGTACAGGGCGGCGAAGTGGTCCATGGCGCGCTGCTGGGAGGTGGCGCCCTCGCCCTGCAGCTGACCGGTCGCGTCGGCCAGACCCTCGACCTGAGTCTCACCGCCGCCGGACTCGGAGCAGGCGGTCAGGGTGAGGCCGGCGACGGCGGTCAGGCCTACGATGGCCGCCGATCGGCGGCGGGTGGTATTCAGCACGTTGAATTCCTCCGTGACGTCAGGGACCCCGGCGGCGACGCCGCGGCGGTCGGTCCGTGTCTGTGCGGGTGCGGACTGATTGGGGAGAGGCACCGGGATCCCGGTAGGTCCCCGGATTTCCTCAACGTCTTAGAAAGCTAACGAGGCCCGGTGTCCCCACCCCATCCCGTAGGTGAACAAACGGTGAACTCATAGATGATCTTTGGGCAATTGCCAGGGACTTCACGGCGTTTTTACGCTTGAGCCGCCGAAAACCACGGTTTCCTGAGATCCGCATCACTGACCCCACCCGCACCACCCCCGCGCGGCCGGGAATCCTCAGCTTCCGCGGGCCCGCCCGGAGGGGGTTATGCGCGCCGGTGCATGACGTCCCGACGGCTCACGTCGAAGCCGATGCGCTGGTACGTCGCCACCGCGGGTTCATTGTCGCCCTCGACGTAGAGGATGACCTCCCGGGCGCCGCCCTCGGCGAGGTGCGCGATGCCGGCGCGGGTCAACCAGCCGCCGACGCCGCGACCGCGCGCGCGGTCCGCGAGGCCGATGACGTAGACCTCGCCAACCCCTCCCGGATGCCGCTTGGTCCAGTGGAAGCCCACCACGCCCCCATCCGCGCCCGCCCCGGCGTCCTCCACCGCGAACAGGACCCCCTCCGGGTCGAACCAGGCGACGTCGCGGGCGCGGCGCAGGTCCGCGGGGCTCCAGCCGCCCTGCTCGGGGTGCCACCCGAAGGCCTCGTTGTTGACGGCCAGCCAGGCGCGGTCCGCCGCGTCCTTCCCGATGCGGGCGCGCAGCTCCGGCAGGGCCTCCAGGTGCAGTCCCTCCGGGGCGGGCCGGCCTGCCGCCGCGGACTCCAGCTCGTCGCCGGAGATGGACATCTGCAGCAGCTCCCGGGCCGGCGCCCAGCCGGCGGAGGCCGCCAGCGAGCGGGCGGCCCGCAGATCCCCGTGAGACCAGACGGCCGGGGCCGCGTCCTCCCCCGCTCCCCCGTCCGCCAGCGCGTCGAGCAGCGCCCGGCCCACGCCGCGGCGGCGCAGATCCGGGTGGACGGCGAGCTCCGCGCCCTCCCCGTCGGAGGCCGCCACGCCGGCGAGCGCCCCATCGGCGACGACGCGGAGGTGGCGGTGCCCGGCGTCCGCGTCGTCGAGGCCGCGCAGGAACGCCTCGCCGAACGGCTCGACGCCGTCGGCGGCGGTCACGGCCTCGAGGAGGTCCCGCCATGCGGCGGCACCACCGTCCCCCAGACCCTCGAGGACGTCGTGCAGGTGGTCGGTCATGATCGGCGCGCCTTTCGTCGGTTGCGGTCTCCGTGCGGCCCGGGGCCACGCGCGGACACCGCGCCCCGCATGCGGGGCGCCGGGCAGCATCCGGCGCGCCGCCCGCGGGTCGCGTCGTCAGGCGCCCTCGGGGCCGATGAGCTTGTAGCCCACGTTACGCACGGTGGCGATCATGCCCTCGTGTCCGCGGCCGAGCTTGGCGCGCAAGCGGCGGACGTGGACGTCGACCGTGCGGGTTCCGCCGTGGTAGTCGTAGCCCCACACGTCCTGCAGCAGCTGGGCGCGGCTGAACACGCGGCCGGCGTTGGCGGCCAGGAAGCGCAGCAGCTCGAACTCCTTGTAGGTGAGGTCCAGGTGCTCACCGCGCATGCGGACGGTGTACGTGTGCTCGTCGATGACCAGGTCACCGACCTGGATCGTGGAGTCGTCCGGGCCGTCGGTGACCGGCACCGGGCGGCGCGACAGCAGCAGCCGCAGGCGGGCGTCGACCTCCGCGGGCGAGGCCTCGGGGAGGATGAAGTCGTCCACGGCCCACGCGCCGTCCAGCGCGATGAGCGCCGTGTCCGCGGCGAGGACCGCAACCGGCAGATCCGGGTTCGCGGAGGCGATGGTCCGGCACAGCTCACGGGCGCCGACGAGGTTCGGACCGGTCGCGTCGACGATGACGACGGTGGCGTCGTCAAGCAGAGACGCGGACTGCGCGGTGGCGGACAGCCTGACGACGTCGTGGCCCAGCAGGGCGAGCGTCGGGACCTTGGCCCGGATGTCGGGATCGTTGCTGACCAGCGCCAGGCGCATCGTGGGGCACGCTCCTCGGGAGTGTTCTTCGGTGTCTTGCGTTTTCCGTGTCTGATGGCGTCCGCGGCGCGCCGCGCGGAGGGTGGCCGCGCGCCCGCGTCGCCGGACGGGATCCGGTGGTGCCGGGGAGCCGCCTGGCTGGCCCCGGTTCCCCCGGGGCGGCGCCGTCGTACCCCGATTCTAGGGGACGCCCCTCGTAAGGTAGGAATTGACCTATGAGTTCCTCCCGGCCGAAGCGCGTCGCGGCGCTGTCCGCGGCAGCCGTCCTGCTGGTCGCGGCCTGCGCGGACACCGCCGCGGCGATCCACGCGGAGCGGCGGCTGGCGGATCACCTGCGCCGGGAAGCGAACCTTCCGGCTGACCCGTACGTCTCCCTCGGTGGCCTGGCCTACCTGAGTTCCCTGGTCACCGGTCAGTGGAGCTCCGTGTCCGTCCGCGCCCGCGACCTGGAGGTGCCGGGCTTCGGCCTGGTCTCCGTGGAATCGGGCGCCGTGGACGTCCAGATCCCGCCCGAATCCGTGTGGACCGGCGACTTCGCGAACTCGGAGACCGACAAGTTCTTCGGCAAGCTGCAGCTCGACGGACTGGCCCTCGGCCGCAAGATGGGCTTCACCGACCTGGTCATCCAGAACCTCGAGGACGTCTCCCCCGTCGGCGGCTGGGAGACCGAGGCCATCTTCGAGGCCACGCCCGAGGGGTGGACCGAGCCCGCCACCGTGTCGGTGAAGCTGCGCATCCAACGGGAGAACGTGCACATCACCCCCATCGAGGTCATCGAGGCCCCGGAGCACCCGGACGCGACGCGGACCGTGCCCGGCGACGAGCTCGCCCCGGAGCTGCGCGAGGATCTGCTGAACAAGTTCACGCTCTTCCTCGACGGCGCGACGCTGCCGCTCGAGTTCCCGCCGACGCGCGTCTACGTCACCGGCGGCACCATCCTCATCGAGGGCGAGAAGGTCAACACCACCGTCTCCCCCGAGGACTTCCTCCCGGACGCCCAGCCGCAACCCGACCTGGACGGGGAATGACCGCCGCCCGCACGCCGGGCCCCGCCGCCCGCACGTAAGCTGGAGCCCATGAGCGACGACAACGCCACCGATCACGACGGCGGCGCCGTGGACCGCGGCGACGCCCCCCGCCTCGACGGCAACGCGGCCGTCGACCGCGCCCGCGAACGCTCCCGCGAGACCGCGAAGCGCAACATCGAGGATCTTCCGGGTCTGCCCATCCCCGCCGACACGGCGAACCTGCGCGAGGGCCCGAGCCTGCACGACGGACTGCTGGCGCTGCTGCCGCTGGTCGGCGTGTGGCGCGGCGAGGGCCAGGCGAACACCCAGGTCGACGGCGAGTACCGCTTCGGTCAGCAGATCATCTTCGCCCACGACGGCGAGAACTACCTGACCTACGAGTCGCGCTTCTGGAAGATCGACGAGGACGGCGAGGTCGTCGGCCCCGATCTGCGTGAGAGCGGCTTCTGGCGCATCAACGAGGACGACGAGATCGAGTTCCTCTGCACCCACTCCACCGGCGTCGTGGAGATCTACTACGGCGAGCCGGTCTCCGAGCGCGCGTGGGAGGTCCAGGCGGCGTCCACGATGGTGACCGCCACCGGCCCGGCGTCGCTCGGCCCCGGCAAGCGCCTCTACGGCCTCATGCCGAACAACGACCTCGGCTGGGTCGACGAGCGCGTCGTCGGCGACGAGGTGGTCCCGCGCATGTCGGCGCAGCTGCGCCGCTGGGCGGGGTAGCCGCCGCCATCGTCACGCGCACGCGGAACGCGCGGGCCGGCCGCTACCGCGCGGCGAGGGCCTCCTCGCACAGGGCGATGAAGCGATCCTCGTCCTCGGCGGGCACGGACGCCAGGTCGGCCCCGTCGACGCTGACGACGCGCACTGCGATGCGCACCGAGGACACGAGCCAGACGGCGTCGGCGGTGCGCAGATCCTCCGGGGTCAGCACGTCGGGGCGGCACTCGATGCCGCGCTCGGCAGCCAGGTCGAACAGCGCCGCCTGCGTGGTGCCGGGCAGCACGCCCTCGCCGGGATTGGGGGTGTGCAGGACGCCGTCGCGGACGACGATGATGGTCGACGTCGGGCCCTCCAGCAGCTTGCCCTCGGCGGAGGTGAAGATGACGTCGTCGAAGCCGTGCTCGCGGGCGTGGCGCAGCGCCGCCATGTTCGCGGCATAGGACAGCGTCTTCGCACCGATGAGCGCCCACGGCGCGCGGGAGCCGAGGTCCAGCGAGAAGCCGCGCTCCGCCAGCATGACGCGCACGCCGGTTTCGCGGGCCGCGGCGGCGCCGGCGGTCACCGGCGTGATCATGATGTAGCCGGTCGGCAACCCGGAGGTCTCGCGGCCGCGGGTGTAAACCCAGCGCATCGAGGCGTCGTCGGGGCGGCCCCACTCCCGCAGCGCGAGGTCGGCGGCGGCGCGCCAGCGGCCCAGGTCCGGGGCGGGCAGCTGGAGCATCTCGGCGGAGTTGAGGAAACGGTCCTCGTGGCGGCGGGTGTTGCACGTGTGGCCGTCGCGGACCAGGAGCGTCTCGAAGACGCCATCACCGCGGACGGCGCCCAGGTCGTCGGCGTACAGCAGCGGCTTCGTGGCGTCGACCACGGCCGGCGCGTCGCCGGAGAGGACATCGACGATGATGGGCGCTGGGGCGCTGGTTCCGGTCATGGGCCTTACCCTAACCGCCGGGCCCGCGTTACCATCGGCGACGTGACCGACGACTACCGCAGCCCCCTGCTCGATCACGTCCCCGGAGCGGAGCCGCTGCCCGACGATCCCTGGGGCCGCTCGGGCGTCGCGTGGCACTGCGGGGACCCGCTGACGGAGCAGCGCGCGTTCGCCTCCGCGGGGCTCGTCGACCGCTCGCACCGCCGGGTCATCCGCGTCGCAGGCCCGGATCGGCTGGTCTACCTGAACACGCTGTTCTCCCAGAAGCTCGACGACGCGCACCCGGGCGACGCCACCGAGGCCCTCGATCTGGACCCCCAGGGCCGCGTGCTCCACCACATGGCCGTCACCGTGCGGGACGACGAGGTGCTGCTGGACGTCGCGCCGCAGCAGGAGGCGACTCTCCTGCGCTTCCTCACGATGATGATCTTCCGCTCCGATGTGGCGGTCGAACCCGCCGACCTGGCCCTGCTGTCCGTCGTCGGGCCGGACGCCGCCGCCCCGGTCGCGCGGGCCGCGTCCGATCTGGACCCGACGGCCGTCCTGCGCCGCGTCGGCTGGCCGGGCCCCAGCCGCGTCGATGTCCTCGTGCCGCGGGAGGCGCTGACCACCGCCTGGGACGCGCTGGCGGCAGCGGGCGCGGCTCCCGCGGGCCTCATGGCATGGGAGGCCGAGCGCGTCGCCGCGCTGCAGCCGGAGCCGGGCGTCGACCTGGACGGCAAGGCCATCCCGCACGAGGTCCCTCGGTGGATCGGCGACCCGGCGGTGCCGGGCTCCGGCGCCGTCCACCTGCACAAGGGCTGCTACCGCGGCCAGGAGACCGTCGCGCGCGTCGACAACCTGGGTCGGCCGCCCCGCACGCTGGTGCTGCTGCACCTCGACGGCTCCGCCGCCGCCCTGCCGGGGCCGGGCGACCCGGTGACCGCCGGGCGGCGCACCGTCGGCCGCGTCGGCACCGTCGTCCACCACCACGAGCTCGGGCCGATCGCGCTGGCGCTGGTGAAGCGCTCCGCGCAGGAGGGCCAGGAGCTCGCGTGCGGCGACTGCGCCGTGGCCGTCGACCCCGACTCCGTCGACCGCGACGACGCGGTGAAGCCCGGCCGGGCCGCCGTCGACAGGCTGCGCGGGCGCTGAGCCGGGGCCAGCGGGCTAGTGGGCCGACGGGGTTGCCGGGCCGGCGGCGGACGCGTGCGGCGGGCCACCCCTCTTCTTCCCTCCCCTCTCCCGCCCCGGAATCATGGGAACGCACCCGCAATCGGGGCCGCGGCGACGCTCAGCGGTCCCGAAAAGCGCCGAAATCCACGCAGCGTTTTCGGCGATGCGCCTATTTGTGCAGGTCGTGGGTGCGTGGCCGGACGCCGCGAACATCGGCTATGGTGTACGGCAGGAATAACGCACTGAAGAGAACACAGGGACGGCGGGTCAACCCGCCGTGCCCGGACGACCAAGGGGGTCACGCCATGGGTCGCGGCCGTGCCAAGGCTAAGCAGCAGAAGGTTGCACGCCAGCTGAAGTACAACGCTCCGGAGATGGATCTGGACAGGCTCCAGCGAGAGCTCGCCGGCGAGTCCGCCCACGACGCGGGGTACGACGACGATGACGCCGACGACTGGGGGACCTGGGACGACCGCCGCTAGCCGGCCGATCCCGAGGGAACGCGCCGCCTGACGCGGCGCACGAAGGGCGGCCCGCCTCACCGATGACGGGAGGCGGGCCGCCCTCGTATCCGCGTGCACGGGCGCCCCGGCCCGCGGGCCGGGTGGCCGCCGGTGCGGCGCGGGAGCCGTCGTCACGCGGACGACGCGACCCGGACGCTCAGAAGCGCGGGTGATCCCCGGTGAGCACCGCGCGTGGCTCGCCGTCTGCAGCGACGCGGACTTCGCCGAGCTCCCAGCAGTCGACGTGGCGGGCGGTGAGGATGGCCAGCGCGCGGTCCCGGTCCTCCGGCGCGACGACGGCAACCATGCCGACGCCCATGTTGAAGGTCTTCTCCATCTCCTCGCGCGCCACCTGGCCCAGCTGAGCGATGGTGCGGAAGATCGGCTGAGGCGTCCACGTGGCGCGGGACATCTCGGCGGTGACGCCCTCCGGCAGGACGCGCGCGAGGTTCGCCGCCAGGCCGCCGCCGGTGACGTGGCAGAATGTGCGCACGGCGGTCTCGTTCATGAGCTCCAGGCAGTCGAGCGCGTAGATGCGCGTCGGCTCCAGCATCTCCTCGCCGAGGGTGCGGCCGAAGTCTTCGACGTACTCGTCGAGCGACAGGCCGGCGCGCTCCAGCAGGACGTGGCGGGCCAGGGAGTAGCCGTTGGAGTGCAGGCCGGAGGACTTCATGGCGATGATGACGTCGCCCTCGCGGACGCGGTCCGGGCCAAGGACCTTGTCCTCCTCCACGACGCCGACGCCGGTGGCCGACACGTCGTAGTCCGTGGGCTCCATGACGCCCGGGTGCTCCGCGGTCTCGCCACCGAGGAGCGCGCAGCCGGACAGGCGGCAGCCCTCCGCGATGCCGGAGACGATCTGCGCGACGTGCTCCGGGACGACCTTGCCGATGGCGATGTAGTCCTGCAGGAACAGCGGCTCCGCGCCGCAGACCACCAGATCGTCGACGACCATGGCCACGAGGTCGAGGCCGATGGTGTCGTGCTTGTCCATCGCCTGCGCGACGGCGAGCTTCGTGCCGACGCCGTCGGAGGACGCCGCCAGCAGCGGCTTGCGGTACTCGCCGAGGGCGAAGAGGCCGGCGAAGCCGCCGAGCCCGCCGCGCACCTCCGGGCGGGTGGCCTGCTTCGCGATGGGCGCGAAGAGCTCCACGGCCCGGTCGCCCGCCTCGATGTCGACGCCGGCGGCGGCGTAGGAGGCGCCGGTGTCCTGGGGATCGCTGCTCATTGTTCGGGGTGCTCCTTTGCGGAAGTGGCGGGGTCGGTGAGGGGCTTCGGGGCTCCGGCGTGGGCCTAGGAGGTGGCGAGCTCGCCGGCGGCGTCCGCCGGGGCATCCGGGTGGGACGCATCGACGTGCCCGGGCATGGCCGACTGCGCGGCCTGCAGGCGCGCGACGGCGTCCGCGTTGGCGTTGCCCTGCGGCAGGCCCAGCGGGTAGCGGCCGTCGAAGCAGGCGCGGCACAGGGTGCCGGCGCTGTGCCTGGCCGCCTCCGTCATGCCGTCGACGGAGACGAAGCCCAGGCTGTCGGCGCCGATGGCGGTGGCGATGCCGTGGATCAGGTCGCCGTCGCCGACGCCGTTGGCGATGAGCTCCCCCGGCGACGCGAAGTCGATGCCGTAGAAGCACGGCCACTTCACCGGCGGCGACGCGATGCGCACGTGCACCTCCGCGGCGCCGGCCTCCCGCAGCATGCGGATGAGGGCGCGCTGGGTGTTGCCGCGGACGATGGAGTCGTCGACGACGATGAGCCGCTTGCCGGCGATCTGCTCCTTCAGCGGGTTGAGCTTCAGGCGGATGCCCAGCTGACGGATGGTCTGCGACGGCTGGATGAAGGTGCGGCCGACGTAGCCGTTCTTCGTGAGGCCCTGGCCGAACGGGATGCCGGACTCCTGGGCGTAGCCGACGGCCGCCGGGGTGCCGGACTCCGGCACCGGCATGACCATGTCGCCATCGGCCGGGAACTCGCGCGCCAGCCGGCGGCCGATCTCCACCCGCACCGCGTTGACGCTGCGACCGGCGATGACGGAGTCCGGGCGCGCCAGGTAGACGTACTCGAAGATGCAGCCGGCGTGGTTCGGCTCCGCGAAGCGGTCCGTGCGCACGCCGGTGGAGTCGATGGCGACGAGTTCGCCCGGCTCGATGTCGCGGACGAAGCTGGCGCCGACGATGTCCAGCGCGCACGTCTCGGAGGCGACGACCCAGCCGTTCTCCAGCCGGCCGAGGCACAGGGGACGCACGCCGTGCGGGTCGCGTGCCGCGTAGAGGGTGTCGCCGTCGGTGAAGGTCAGGCAGAACGCGCCCTTGATCCGCGGCAGCAGCCGAAGCGCCGCGGACTCCACCGTCGTGCGGCCGGCCAGGTCGACGTCCCCGGCGGCGGCCTCGCGGGCAACGGAGCCGGTCTCGTGCGACAGCAGGGCGCACATGACGTCGGAGTCGGACGGCAGCGGGCCGGTCGCGTCGATGAGGTCCTTGGCGCGGGCCTCCTCGCCGAGTTCGACGTGGTTGGTCAGGTTGCCGTTGTGCCCCAGGGCGATGTCGGTGCCGTCGGAGCTCATGCGGAACATCGGCTGCGCGTTCTCCCACGCCGGAGCGCCGGCGGTGGTGTAGCGCGTATGGCCGACGGCCACGTGCCCCTTGAGGGCGTCGAGCGACTGCTCATCGAAGACCTGCGACACCAGGCCCAGATCCTTGAAGACCAGCACCTGGTCGCCGTCTCCGACGGCGATGCCGGCGGCCTCCTGGCCGCGGTGCTGGAGGGCGAACAGCCCGTAGTACGTGAGCTTCGAGACGTCCTCCCCGGGCGCCCACACTCCGAATACGCCGCATTCCTCCCGCGGTTCGGTCTCGCCGAGATCGTCGTACGGGGAGGCGGCGGGGGTGACGCGCGCCGGGGAACCGGTGTTCAGGGAATCGGCCACGCCCACAGGGTACCCGCCGCCCCCGGGGCGGGACCAAAAGCGGGCGGGCCCCGCCGGACGCGCACGCGCGCGGGCCGCCGCGGACCTCACGCCGCGACGACCGGCAGGTGCGCCGCGATGTCGCCCGCGCGCACCCCGGACGCGTCGAACGAGCCGCCCGGGGC
>JAEWGK010000015.1 GCA_023388385.1 Actinomycetes bacterium
CTCGCCGTCCCGGCCGCCACCGTCGGCGACGTGCTCGCCGCCCGCGGCATCCACCTGAAGGAGGGCGACACCGTCACCCCGGCCGCCGACGCGAAGGCCGTCGACGGCATGGAGATCACGGTCTCGCGCGACGTCGTCGAGGACGTCGTCGAGAAGCTCCCGTTCGACGCCCCCGCCCAGGTCATCGAGGACCCGGACATGTACGAGGACGAATCCGAGGTCGTCGAGCCCGGCACCCCGGGCGAGAAGGAGGTCACCTTCACGGTGACCCGCCGCGACGGCGTCGAGGTCTCCCGCGATGTCGTGCACGAGAAGGAGCTGAAGGCCCCGGTCGCCGGCGTCGTCCGCCAGGGCACGAAGCCGCGTGTCGCCGCCCCGGCCGCCGGCTACGGCGTCTGGGACCAGCTGGCGCAGTGCGAGTCCGGCGGCAATTGGGCCATCGACACGGGCAACGGCTTCTCCGGCGGCCTGCAGTTCACCGACTCCACCTGGGCCGCCTATGGAGGCACCGAGTACGCCCCGAGGGCGTCCGGCGCCACCCGCGAGCAGCAGATCGCCGTCGCGGAGAAGGTCCAGGCCAGCCAGGGCTGGGGCGCCTGGCCCGCCTGCACCGCGAAGCTCGGCATCGGTTAGGCGGGCACGTCCGCGGGCGGTTCGCGGCGGTTCGCGGCGGTTCGCGGCGTGCCGGCTGGGGCACTCCTGCGCAAATGGCCAGCGAACCACCGCGCTTGCCGGCAAAAGCCCAGGTCGCAATTCGCCGTTGCGGTGAAACACTGGCCACTTGCGCACGAGTGCCCCGGCACCTGCGCGCGGCGGCGGGTTCCGCGTATCCCGGGGCCGCCGGGTAACGTCACCGGCATGCACGATCCCGCCGAGCAGGCCCCCGCCGCACCCGTCCGCCTCCTCGGGCCCGTCGAGATCCGCGCGCTGGCGGAGGAGCTCGACGTCACGCCGACGAAGAAGCTCGGCCAGAACTTCGTCCACGACCCCAACACGGTCCGGCGCATCGTCGCGGCCGCGGACCTCGACCGCGCCGATTACCCGGTGGAGGTCGGCCCCGGCCTCGGATCGCTGACGTTGGCCCTGCTGGAGCACTGCGGCCGCGCCGCCGCCGTCGAGATCGACGACCGCCTGGCCGGCCGCCTGCCGCGCACGGTCGCGGAGTTCGCGCCCGGCCGGGAGCTCGCGCTGGTCAACCGCGACGCGATGACGGTGTGCGCCGGCGACCTGCCGGAGGCGCCGACCGCGCTGGTGGCGAACCTGCCGTACAACGTCTCCGTGCCGGTGCTGCTGCACATGCTCGCGGAGTTCCCGACCATCCGCCGCGTCCTGGTCATGGTGCAGGCGGAGGTCGCCGACCGCCTCGCCGCCGAGCCGGGCTCCCGCACCTACGGCGTGCCCAGTGTCAAGGCCGCGTTCCACGGCCGCGTGCGCCGCGCGGGCGCCGTCGGCCGCAACGTCTTCTGGCCGGCGCCGAAGGTGGACTCCGGCCTCGTGCGCATCGACGTCTTCGGCGTCCCCGGCCCCGACGGGTCGCCGTCGCCGGCCGGGGAGTCGCCGTGGCCGCGTGACGACGCCGCCCGCGGCGCCGTCTGGCCCCTCGTCGACGCAGCGTTCGCCCAGCGCCGCAAGACGCTGCGCGCGGCGCTGGCCGGGCACTACGGCTCGGCTGCGGCGGCGGAGGAGGCCCTCGTCGCCGCGGGCATCGACCCGAAGCTGCGCGGCGAGAAGCTCGGTGTCGCGGACTTCGCCCAGCTTGCGGGGGTCTGACCGCCGCACAGTCGGACGGCCGCCGGACGCGTCGCCTGGGCGGCACCGCCTCCGCCGCACGGGGCGCGGTCGGGCGGGGGCGGCCGCGCTACGATCGCCGCATGACCTCCGTGACCGCCACCGCGCACGCGGGCGTCACGCTGCGGCTGGCCGTCGGCGATGGCCCGGACGACCCGGCGCTGCGCCCGTTCGATGCGGTGCGCATGGCCATTACGCCCGTCACCCGCGTGACGCTGGACGACGACCCCGACGTCGAGCACGTCCCCGGTCGGCGTGACGACGGCCGCGGAGCCGTCACCTCCCTGACCATCCGCGGCCACCGCGCCCGGCCGCTGCCGTGCAGTCCGGACAACCTGGCGTGGCGGGCAGTGGAGTCCGCCGTCGCCGCCGCCCACGCCGGCCACCGGCGGGGCGAGGGGGCGCGCGTCCACGTGGACAAGGGCTTCCCCGGCGGTTCAGGCCTTGGCTCTGCGGCGGCGGACGCGGCGGCCGCGCTGATCGCCGCCCGCGCGAAGCTGGGCCTGGCGCTCACCGACGGCGACCTGCGGGCCGTCGCGGCGGACCTCGGCCCCGCGGTCGTCGCGGCGCTGGACGGCGGTGTGGGCGTTATCTCCTCGGACGGCGCCGACGCCACCGTCGCCCCGGCGCTGGCCCGCGGCCCGTTCCACTGGGTCATGGCGCTGCACACCCAGCCGCTGACCGCCGCCGAGGTGCTGCGCGCCCGGGACCGCATCGCCGCCGGCCGCGGCATCGCGCCCGCCGGTGACCCGAACCCGCTGCTGCGTGCCCTGGCGGCGGGCGACGCGGCTGCGCTGGCGGGATCGATGCGCAACGAGGTCCAGCCGGCCGTCATCAGCCTCAAGCCCGGGCTGCGCCGCATCTTCTCCGCGGGGCAGGACGCGGGGGCGCTTGCGGCCACGGTCTCCTCCACCGGCACCGCCGTGGCGTTCCTGTGCCCGGACCGCCCGACGGCCCTCGAGGTCGCCGTGGCGGCCGGGGGAGTGGGACTGACCCTCGACGTCATCGTGGCGGAGGGCCCCGCCGGCCCCGCCACGTTGCTGCCGCCGCCCGAGCCGGCGGCGTAGGCGCGGCCCGGCGCTCCCGCGCTTCGGGCGGCGTCGGGGGCCCCGATAGACTTGCCGGGACGTACCCGCACACCGACGACGAAGGAGCGCGCGCCCTGTGGCGAACCTCATCAACCTGGAGAACGTCGACAAGTCCTTCGGGCTGAAGACCCTGCTCGACCAGGTCAGCCTCGGCGTGCAGGAGGGCGACCGCATCGGCGTCGTCGGCCTCAACGGCGGCGGCAAGTCGACGCTGCTGCGCGTCCTCGGTGGCGTCGAACCCGTCGACTCCGGCCGCGTCAGCCACGCCACCGACCTGCGGGTCGCCCACGTCGCCCAGGACGTCGGCCTGCGCGACGACGCGACGGTGTTCGGCTCCGTCATCGGGCCGCTTGGGCTTCAGGAGCACGAGTGGGCCGGCGATGCGCGCGTGCGGAACGTCCTCGATGGCCTGGGCATCCACGATCTCGGCATGGACACGCTGGTCGGCGACCTGTCCGGCGGTGAGCGT
>JAEWGK010000037.1 GCA_023388385.1 Actinomycetes bacterium
GTCCACCGAGGATCTCGACGTCCTCGGTGGACAGCTCGCCGCGGGCGACGACCTCGACGCCCACCGGGGCGCCCTCGAGCAGGCCGCCGGCGACCAGGCCGAGCTCGCGGGCGAGCTCCAGCCACAGGGCGACCTCCTCGCCGACGGCGCCGCCGGCGACGTTGACGGCGTCCGGCACGAACTCGCCGGCCAGGGCCAGGAGGACGGAGGCGGCGACGTCGGTGCCCGCGCGATCCTGGGCCTCGACGGTGGAGGCGCCCAGGTGCGGCGTGACGACGACCTCCGGCAGCTCGAACAGCGGGGAGTCGGTGCACGGCTCGGAGGCGTACACGTCGAAGCCGGCGCCGCGAATCTGGCC
Source organism: Actinomycetes bacterium (assembly GCA_023388385.1). Taxonomy (GTDB): domain Bacteria; phylum Actinomycetota; class Actinomycetes; order Mycobacteriales; family Mycobacteriaceae; genus Corynebacterium. The sequence continues at coordinate 359 of JAEWGK010000037.1, forward strand.
GGACTTGATGGCCTCGGCCAGCGCGGCCTCGTCGACCAGGCCACCGCGGGCGGCGTTGATGATGATCTGGCCCTTCTTCGCCTTGCCCAGGAGCTCCGCGTCGAACATGCCCGCAGTCTCTGTGGTCTTCGGCAGGTGGATGGTGACGAAGTCGGAGCGGCCCATCAGGGTCTCCAGGTCCACCAGCTCCACGCCCATCTGAGCCGCGCGAGCCGGGTTCGCGTACGGGTCGTACGCGATGATGGTGGTCTCGAAGGCGGCGAGGCGCTGGGCGAACAGCTGGCCGATGTGGCCGAAGCCGACGATGCCGATGGTCTTGCCGAAGATCTCCACGCCCTTGAAGGAGGAGCGCTTCCACTCGGCGTCGCGCAGGGTCCCGTCGGCGGCCGGGATCTGACGGGCGGTCGCCAGCAGCAGCGCGATGGCGTGCTCGCAGGCGGAGTGGATGTTGGAGGTCGGGGCGTTGGCGACCATGACGCCGCGCTTGGTGGCGGTCTCGATGTCGACGTTGTCCAGGCCGACGCCGGCACGGCCGACGATCTTCAGGTTCGGGGCGGCCTCGAGGACCTCGGCGTCCACCGTGGTGGCCGAGCGCACCAGGAGGGCGTCCGCCTCCGGGACGGCGGCGAGGAGCTCGGGGCGGTTGGGGCCGTCGACCCAGCGCACCTCCACGGAATCTCCGAGCGCGTCCACGGTGGACTGCGCGAGCTTGTCTGCGATGAGGACGACCGGACGAGCGTTCTGGCTCACGAGCATCTCCTGAAAAGTGTTATGCGTCCACCTCCCGCGGGCACGACCGCGTCCACGGGGGTGGCCGCGCACCGGCTCGGTGGCACGCGGTCCAATCAATATAACCAACGTGTATCCGGGATATGTCGAAAGCCGCCACCCGTCGGGGGTGGCGGCTCGTCGACGCGGATGGCGCGGTCCGGGTCGGGGCCGGGTTCCGGGCCGCACGGCCGGCCCGGGCGCGGGACCTACTGGTAGGTCACCAGCCAGGGCTTCGGGTCGACGTTCATCGTCTGCTCCGGCGTGAACATCGGCTTGTCCTCGTCGTAGAAGTTCTTCCAGGCCAGGAAGATCTCCGGCTGCAGGTCCTGCTTCATGACGTTCCAGGTCTCCAGCTTCTCGCCGGCGGTGCCGTGGCCGTCGGCGTGCAGGACGTAGGACAGCTCCGGGTGGGAGGTCGTGATCTGGTCACGGTCCGGCAGCATGTCCAGGCGGAACTGGTGCAGCAGGAACATCTTCTGCGGCAGGTTGTTGTCCCGCGTCAGCTTCGCCAGCCAGTCGGCGACGCGGTTGACCTCGTCGGCGTTGACGTGGCCGATCTGCTGCATCGGGACCTCGTCGTTGTGGAGCTTCCACTCCGAGTCGAGCGCCAGGCCGACGTTCGGCAGCTTCAGCAGGTCCTCGTAGAATTTGGCCTGGTCGAGGAAGTCCTCGCGGCCCGGCTGCAGGTCGATGATGGCGTAGCCGCCCGCCTGGGTGATGGCGTCGATGTACGGCTTGAGCGTCTCCGGCGGAACCTTGAGGGTGTAGAGGCCGTCCGGGCCGGGATCGGCCTGCGCGACGGAGCTGATGACCTCGAAGGCCGGGACGACCGGCTCCTCGGCCAGCGGGTCGTACTTGCCGACGAGATCCTTGACGTGGGCGACGGCCTCCTCCGGGGTCTCCTCGCCCATGACGCCCAGCTGCGGGGCGCCCGGGTGACCGTAGGTGGCGACCATGCGGCGGCCCGGGAAGACCATGAGGCCGCCGCCGGAGAGGTTGAGCTCCTGCACGTCCTCATTCGCCGCGATCTCGGTGGTCTGCTTCAGCATCCCCTCGTCGCCGAAGGCGGGGCCGAGGGCGATGGGCGTGCGGCCCTCGCGGACGGCGCCGACGGAGTCGGAGGTCGCGCGCGGATCCGGGGCGGGCAGCCACATGACGTCGTGGCCGCCGGCGCGGGCGGTCGCGATCATGGCCGGCGGGGTCCCGGGGGCGGAGAAGACGACGGTGTCCTCGTCGCCGGCGCCCTTCTGCTTCGGCAGCTCGAGATCCGCCGGGGCGTACTCGACGTCGCCGCCGGGCTTCGGGGCCGGGGGCACGGTGATGGCCTCCGGGTCCATGTCGGACAGCATGCGGGCCGGGTCGGTGGACAGGGCCTGCTCCGTGACCTCCACGCCCAGCAGGTCGCCGAGGGCGCCGGCCTCGGCCGGGGCCTCGTAGACCTTGCGGCCCTCGGCCGCCTGCACCTCGGGGTTGCCGACGGTGAGGACCGTCGTCACGCCCATGCGCTCGAGCTCCTTCTCGACGGCGTCTGGCGTGATGCCGGCCTGCTCTCCGAGGCCGACGGCCTTCCGGCTGGCGGCACCGATGGCGGCGTCCGGATCCTGCATGGTCCACAGCGGCGCGTCGCCCTCGGGGAACGCCCACTCGGAGCCGTCGGGGCGGACGAAGACGTTGCGGGCCTCGTCGAAGTCGGCGTCGTCCGGGATGCCGTCGTTGTCCGCGTCCACCCAGTCCCGCTGGTCCTCCGGGGCCTTGAGGGTGAGCACCGGGGCACCTGCGGCGATGCCGATGGCCGCGGCACGGGCCTCGTCGACGGTGCCTGCCCGCGTGACGACGGCGACCTGCGACGACTTGAGGAAGCTCCGGGCGGCCTCCGCCTCGTCGGCCGCGGCGATCGGATCGGCCGGGGCCTCCGCGCGGGTGATGCCCTCGTCGTCGCCGCCATTGGAGCAGGCGACCAGGAGGCCGGCGGTCAGCGCCATCGCGCCGCCGGCGGCAACGACGCGGACCGGCCTGCGGAACCGGCGATGGACGGTGGAACTCATGGGATCCTCCCTGGCGACGGATCGCCCAGTAGACGGTACGTACCCGGCCAGATTAACGGACGGGCCCCGCCGCCGCGCCGGATGGGGCGCGGAGGCGGGGCCCGTCGCACCACCAGGCCCGTGGCCTGGTCAGGATAGGCCAGCGGCGGCATACGGTAGCCCGCCAACCCGGTGGACCGTTGAGGGGGGGGTTCAGGTGCAGGGGACAAGCCGATACGGGTGGGCCTCACCGGCGGGTGTGGCGAAGGCCTATGATGCGGTGCCTGGTGCGCCGTGGGGTCTGATTCGGACTGGCCACCCCACCCGTGTATGTCATGCCGGATTTGCTTGTTTTTGCTGGCTCGACGACGCGGCACCGGATCAATCGAAATTCGCCAGGGGGCCGAGGAGGCTAACCACCCGACTAGTTGTACTGCCCCGGCAGGTCGTGGTCACGATCTGCCGGGACACAACAGTTAGGGGCGTTGTCGCAGTCCGTTTACGCCGTGGCGTCGAGCGGGTTCTTCACCCAGCTCATCAGGTCGTTGTTGCTGGTCGTGGCGTTTTCCCACGTCCGAGGCGTGCGATACGTCCGGAGTTTCCGGGGTTTCCGGGGGTTTGGGTTGCTGGTGTGGGATTTTTGCGGGATTTCCCACCGGCGGGGCGCGTTACACACCCTCCCCCTCTGCCCCGGCGCGGTCCCGTCGGGAGGGGCGCAGGCCGCGCCGGGGCGTGACCGCCGCCCGGTGAGCCAATGGGGGTGGGCGCGCGGCCAATGGTGACGGTAACCCCGCGGCACGGACTCCGCGCGGCGAGCCCTCCCCCTGAAACGCCAAAAAGGCCCCCACCATGACGGTGGGGGCCAATTGGCTACTCCGGGGGCTCGCGCGGGTACGGGCCGGGGTGGACATGCTCCTGCAGCTCGGCGCGGACACCGGGCGGGTCGCCGTGGCGGCCACCGGCGTTCCAGGCGACCCATGAGCGGATGTTCGCCAGTGCGATGTCGAGCAGCGACCGCCATCGGCGGGACTCCTCACGGACCGCTTCGACCTCGCCGCGGAGATCCTTAACCTCCCCGCGCAAATCAGAAATGTCCTGATTCTGATCCTGCATCAGCAGCTCGATCCGCCGGGTCGTGTCCTCGGCAAGCTTCGATCGGAAGCCAATGACTGCGGTTACGATCACCCCGACGAGGCCAAGGACTCCGGTGATGGCTGCACCGACGATGGCACTATCTGAGATCTGCATCCAGCCGCCCGCCTCCTCCAGTCCATGCCGCAATGCATACGCCGAGGGTGGCTATGAGCCCGTAGTTCTTGGCACTGACCCAAGAACGGGAGGACCCAATCACCCACGCCTCCAGGAAGCTGGCGGCCCAGATGACGTTCATGCCGACGAAAAGGGCCAGGCCGATGATGCGCATGGTGCGCGACCAGATGCCGATAGCGACGAGAACGGCCACGACGGCCCACGCCACGCCCCACGCCTTGAGGTTGATGAGCGTGCCGGCCAGCGACAGCTGGCTGATCTCGGAGCCGCTGGGCACGAGGTAAGCCGTCGCGGTCTGCGCGCACCATGCGGCGATGGCGACGAGGGCAAGGATCTCGATGACGCGGCGACGCACCGGCACCGGCGCGCGGCCGGCCACGGCCTAGCCCCTCGCAGCGCGGCCGGCGCGGGTGGCGTCGATGCGGCGCTGCATTTCCGCAAGGAGTGCGGTCGGGTCGACGTCCTTCTGCACGGTCACGTCGACGCGGCCCTCGAGGCGGTGCTTGCCTCCGTCCGAGTCTGCCGCGTCATCGACGACGTCGGCGACGTGGCTGGTGATGACCTCCTCCACCGCCTCCCGCACGGTCGGCAGGTCCGCGACGTCCACGCGCGGCGCCGCACCCGTCCGGTCGATGTTGACGGCGGCCAGCGATGCGATGACGGTCAGCAGCGCGCCGAGGTGGGTTTGCGTCGAGGACACCCAGTCCTCCAACGACCCGGCGTCGAGGCGCCCGACAGCAACCATCACGATGCCGATGATGCCCGCCACCACGTAGGCCGCCAGGCGGAGAACGGCGGGTGAGGCCAGGGTTTTCACGTTTTGCATGGTCTGCTCCTTTGGGGGTCAGGCGGCGTCGGTGGTGCGGGCGTGGTCGGCGGCGAGTGCGTCAGCGAGCACCCGATCGGCATCGAGGCCGAGGGCGGCGTAAAGGCCACGGAGGAGAACTTCGGTGCGCCAGGCGTAGGCGTCCTGCAGCTGCCTCCAGTGGGGGACGCTGAGGCGGACGGTGGGGTCAATCAGGGATTGGACGTGGTCGGTCATGATGATCTCCTCAGTCGGGGCGGGCGGTTTTTGCTCGCCAGGGGTGGGCTGCGGCGCGGTCGCATTACCGGCCTTCGCCGCCAGCAGCACGTCGTAGAAGCGGCGTGCCTCGGCCATCCACTTGTCGTGGTACTTGCCGCCCCGGGCCAGGTGGTGCGGGCAGCTGGTGGCGCCGAACTCGCGGTGGTCGCGGATGTTCTTCCCGTGCTCGGGTTTGCCCAGTCCGTAGTAGAGGCACAGGGCGGCGGCCCAGCGGGCTCCGGCGATGATGACGTTGTCGGCGATGGGCCAGTCCTGCTTGGCCCCGCCGGAGTTGGTGTGCTCGATGGTGATGGTTTCCTGGTTCGACACCGAGTTGGAGTTCGACCAGGCGGTGTCGCGGTCCCAGACGAGCTGGCCGACGCGCGTCGACGGTTCGATGACGTAATGGGCGCTGGCTTGGCGGGTTTGCCACCAGTTCCACACATCCTTCGTCGTGCCGACGCCGGCGAGGTGATGGCGGGTGATGTAGCGAATTTTCTTGCCCGCGCGGCCCGGGGTGAAGTGCTTGTTCATCAGGCGCACTTCGTCGGGCTGTACCTTGAGGTATTTTTCGAGTTCCTTCGGGGTGAGGTTGCTTGCGGCTTGGTCTGCGGTGCTGCGGTAGCTGTTGGGGCCTTGGCCCCAGTAGTCGAACAGCGGGTCGTTGACGTCGACGACCACGCCGCCGACGCGGGGGCCGGGTGTGGCCTTGGTGTCGATGATGCGCTGGTACAGCACGGCGTAGTCGCGGGCGATGACGCCGCTCGACCACGAGCGCGTCTGCCAGGCAAGGTAGCGGCCGGGTGCCACCTCCGCGATGACTTTGTCTTCGGGCCCGGCCCAGTGGCAGACCTTCGAGTGTCCGTAGATGCCGACGCGGTGCTTGCCGAGGATTTCGGCGGCGGCGCGGAAGTAGTGCACCGCCGTGTTGTTC
>JAEWGK010000071.1 GCA_023388385.1 Actinomycetes bacterium
GGTCTCCTCCGCGAGCATCGTCGGCACCGCCCCCGACGGCTCCGAGACCGTCTACGGCGTCACCTGGTCCGTGGCCAACGGCGCCGCAGACTGACCGGCGAGGGCCCCTTCGCGATCCCCGGTGGAGTTCGGGCGCCCTAGGGCGTGTCTCTTATATGCGTAACCAGACCAGAATCGCCGCAAGCACCACTCCCGCGCGATACGTGACCGCGAGCTTGTCATAACGCGTCGCAAGCCCGCGCCACTGCTTCATCAACCCAAAGGCCCGCTCGACCACGTTGCGGTCTTTGTACAGCTCCGCATCAAACCCGGGCGGTCGCCCGCCAGCACGACCCTTACGCTTCCTGGCAGCGATCTCATTAGACTTCTCCGGAATCACCGCGGCGATGCCGCGCTCACGCAGATACGCGCGGTTCACCCGTGACGTGTACCCGCGATCAGCAAGCAACGCATCAGGGCGCGTCCGCGCCTGCCCGCACCCAATTCTCGGGACCCGAATATCGCCGAGGACTTCCTGCAACATCGCGCCATCATGGCGTTGCCCGCCCGTCACCACAATCGACAGCGGCCGGCCATGCCCCTCGACAGCAAAATGTACCTTCGTGCTCAACCCTCCGCGTGATCTCCCGATCCCGTGACCTGCCGGTTCAATCTCGCATAACGGCAGATTCTTGTAATTCGATAGAGCCCCCTGTGTCCTGATCAGGGCGCGGCAGGTTCGTACCGTGCTGATGAGCACGGTTGATCGTCGCGTCGATTGACACGTTCCAGTCAATGTCGCCCACTGCATCGGCCTCGGCGAGGATGTGCGCGAATACGCGGTCCCAGGTGCCGTCGGTTGCGTAGCGGCGATGCCGCTTCCACACCGTCTGCCAGGGACCATACCGGTCGGGGAGATCTCGCCACGGGATTCCGGTGCGGTACCGGTAGATGATGCCCTCTACAACGCGGCGGCTATCACCAAACGGGCGGCCTTTACGGCCCTCATTCGTTGGCAGAAGTGGTTCAACTCGCTCCCACTGTGCATTCGTGAACTGCGTAAATCTAGACCGTTGTGACACACCTCAATCATGCTCGAGCACAGGCCCACAATTAGGAGACACGCCCTAGTGGTCGAGGTCGCGGGCGATGGCCCGGAGCACCTCCGCGACCTGGCGGCCGTGGCGACGCTCGACGTGACGGCCCCGCTCCAGCTCCCCCTGGACGCCCTCCAGCATGGAGATGACGTCGGAGATCATGGAGTTCAGCTCCGCTGGGCTCCGGCGCGCCCCGCCGGCCCCGCGGCCGCGGCCGCCTCGGGCGCGGCCGGCGTCACGGCGCTGCGGCTCCGCCAGCACGGTGATGTGCATGGCCTGCGGACCGCGGCGGCCGTCCGCGTAGTCGTAGTCGATGCGCTGCCCCTTGTGCAGCTCGTCGACGCCGTCGGGCAGGACGGCGCGGCCGACGAAGACATCATCGCCGTCGGGGTTGGACACGAAGCCGAAGCCGCGGTCGCGGTCGTACCACTTGACCTTGCCGATGGGCACGGTGAACCCTCCTCCTCGTTCCGGCGCGGCCCCTGTGCCGCCCGCCGGGGTGAACATCTCATCGTACCCGACCAGGAAAAACGCCGTCTCGATAACGGTTCCATAACGTGATCTTGGTCACATTTCAGCGTGGCCACATGCGTCCCTACTTTCACAAACGCATTTCCAGCAGCGGTTTTAACGGCACCACGCCCCATCGCGCGACAACGTCCGGCGCGACGACCGCCACCATATCCGGCGAAACGATGTGACTAATCCGTTACCGGCCGCTACCGTGGGGCCTCGACGCGCCGGAAACGCCACGCCGCCATCGCCCAACCCCGTCCGGGACGGCTACGGCACCGGAAGCACCGCAACGACAACTTCACAGGACATCCTGACCGCGGACGGGGTCGGGGAGCCGCCGGCCACGCCGAGCGCCGACACGAGATGCGCGCCGCTGGCCTGCCGGGCCCCGCACGGCCCCAGGGGTGAAGACGGGCCGCGACCGGCCCGCCGGGCGGCCCATCCGCCCGAACCCGACCATGCCCCGACGGCGATACGCACATCAACGAGAGGGAATCCGCACCATGGCCCGACACGCCAAGAAGACCCGTTCCACCGCCTCGGCCACCGCGAAGGTCGCGCTGACCGGCGCCCTGCTGGGCGCGGGCGCCGCGGCCCTGGCCCCGTCCGCCTCCGCCGCCCCGATCTCCGACTGGGAGCGCCTCGCGCAGTGCGAGTCCGGCGGCGACTGGTCCATCAACACCGGCAACGGTTTCTACGGCGGCCTGCAGTTCACGGCCTCCACCTGGTCCGGCTACGGCGGCAACGAGTTCGCCCCGCGCGCCGACCTGGCCACCAAGGACCAGCAGATCTGGGTGGCCGAGAAGGTCCTCGCCGGACAGGGCTGGGGCGCCTGGCCCGCCTGCTCCGCGAAGCTCGGCCTGAGCTCCTCCGCGGACACCTCCCGCCCGAAGCCGGTCAACGGCTCCTTCGGCGGCCAGGTCGCCTCCGAGCGCACCACCCCGGGCGCCTCCTCCACCCAGACCACCCCGTCCGAGACCGGCGCCGCCGACGTCGTCAGCGCCATCCTGGGTGATCCGGCCGCCTACGTCTCCAATCCGGAGAAGGCCGCCGACGCCCTCCTCGAGGCCGCGACCAAGGCCGACGTCGACGCCATCGTCGGCGCCCTCCGCGACGCCGCCGGCCAGGCCGGCCAGCAGCTGCCGGGCTCCGTCGAGTCCGCCGCCGGGAACCTGCGCGACAGCCTCCCGGCCTGAGCGGAACCCAGTCCCCGGCGGGGACCGTGATGCGTGAAGGGCCCCGTCCGGCATGACGTCGGACGGGGCCCTTCACGCGCGCGGGGCGCGTCGTCACGTAACGGGACCGGGGCACGACAGGACGCCGATGCACGATGGGATGCACCGGCGATCATCGCGGGGCCGGGCCCCGGCGCGCCCGATCGGCTACTTGCCGATGACGGTGTGCGGGTGGACGTAGCCCAGGGACTCCGGGGCCACCGGGAACTCGATCTCGCCGAACGGCGAATCGGCGCCCGCGTGACGCGCGATGAGCTCGGTGACGGCGTGCTCGCCCTCGGCGACCTCCGGCCAGGCCGGATCCACGAACTTCTTCTTGTCGACGTTAGCCATGCGCACATTGTGCCCCATCGGCCCGCCCCGAGCCATATTCCGGGGGCACCCCCGCCGGTAGGATGGGCCCATCATGTCCCCCGAAATCCGGTTCCCCCCGTTCCGCCGGTGGCTGGCCGCCCGTCCCGACGCGTTCCTCGAGGATCTCCTGCGCATGCGGCCCGACGCGGTGACCCCGCCGCCGAAGTCCACCGACGTGCTGGCCGCCCGGCTGCAACTGCGCGCGTCGATCCAACGGGTGCTGCCGGACCTCGACGCCACCGCGCTCGCGGTGCTCGAGGCCGCCGTCGACGCCGGCGCAGAGCTGGAGCCGGTCCCCGCCGCCGACGTGGCTGCGTCACTCCGTGACGCGCTGGCCGGGGCCGGGATCCCCGCACGGCAGCGGCCCACCGTCGCCCACGTCCGCGCCGCGCTCGACAATCTGCGCGGCGCCGGCCTCGTCCACGGCGACGGGCCCGCCGCCGAAGGCGCCTTCGCCGGCCGCGCCGCGAAGTCCGGCGGTTGCGGGGAGTACGCGGACATGCTCATGGTCGTCGACGGCGCCTGGGAAGCGCTGCCCCCGGGCTGGCGGCTGCTGCCGCGCCCCGGGGAGCCGACGACCGCGGACCTGCGCGCCGCCCTCGCCGGGGTCGACGACCGGCAGCGCCGGATGCTCGACACCCTGGTCGAAGCCGGAGGGCTGGGCGTCACCCGCGACGCCGCGCCCGGCGCCGACCCGGCCGCGCCCGTCCCCCGGCTCCTGGCCTCGGGCCTGCTCGACCGGGTCGACGACCGCACCGTCCGCCTGCCCGGCCGCGTCCGCGCGCTGCTGCGCGGCGACCCCCTGCCGGAGGGGCCGATCCCGCTGCGCCCGGAGGCGCCGGAGACCCAGCGTTCCCGCGACGTCGACGGCACGGCCGTCGGCGCCGCCCTGGAGACCATCCTCGCTCTGTCGGACCTGCTGGAGCTTCTCGGCCGGCATCCCGCGGCGACGCTGAAGGACGGCACCATCGGCGTCCGCGAGCAGCGCCGTCTGGTGGAGCAGACGGGCCTGGACGTGCCTGGGCTCGCCCGGCTCGTCGGCTTCGGCATCTCCGCAGGGCTGCTGGCCGTCGGCACCCCGCACCCGCTGCCCGAGAACGACAACGGCGGGGACTACCTGGCTCCGACCGACGCCGCCGATGCGTTCCTCGCCTCCGGCACCGCGGTCCGCTGGGCGATACTTGTCGACGGCCTGCGCCTGTCCGACCAGGCCCCGTGGTGCGTCGGGAACGCAGGCGCTGACGGCCGCGCCGTCATGCTCCGATCCCCCGGCGCCGCCCGCCCGGGCCTGCCGAAGCTACGCACGGTCCTGGGCGACCTGCTCTGCGATGCCGCCGGCCCCGGCGAGGCTCTCGCCGACCCGGCGGGCGAACTGCTGCGCCGCCGCCCGCTCGTCGCCATGCGCACCCCGTCCACCGTGCTCCACGGTGTGCTGGACGACCTGACGGCGCTCGGGCTGGCCGTGCGCGATGGCTCGGCGGTCGCGGCCTCCGCCGCGTGGCGCGCCGCCCGGGCGAGCCGCGGCGACGACCTCGCCGAGGCCCTGGAGCCGCTGCTGCCCGCCCCGACGACCATCCTCATCCCCCAGGCCGACCTCACCATCCTGGTGCCCGGGCCAGCCGGGCCGGAGCTCACCGGGCCCCTGTCCCGCTTCGCGGAACCCGAATCCCAGGGCCTGGCCACCCTGTACCGCGTGACGGAGGACTCCGTCCGCGCCGCCCTCGACGGCGGCATGACCGCCGTGGAGATCCACGGCTTCCTGCTGGACCGCTCCCTCGGCGACGTGCCGCAGTCGCTGACGTACCTCATCGACGACGTCGCCCGGCGTCACGGCCGCCTACGCGGCGGGCCGGCGTCCTCCTACCTTCGCTGCGACGACGCCGCGATGCTCGCAGCCGTCATGGCCGATCCCGTCGCCGAGCAGCTGGGGCTGCGGCGCATCGCCGACACCGTCGTCGTCTCCCCGCTGCCGCCCGCACAGCTCATCGCCGCGCTGCGCGATGCCGGCCACGCCGCCGTCGCCGAGGATGACGGCGGCGCCACCCTGGATCTGTCGCCGTCGCCCTGCCGCGTCGGCGACCCGCCCCGGCGCCCCGCTCCCGACCCTCGCGCCGACGACGGCCCCATCACCCGCGCGCTCGAGTCCCTGCGCCGCGGCGACCGGGCCACCGGCGACGGCACCGGACGCATCGACATGGACGACGACCGCGCCACCGGCGCCGCCGCCCAGGCACTGCTCCAGCAGGCTGCCCGGGCCGGCCGCGACGTCATCATCGGCTACGTCGACCGCAATGGCCGCGCCGCCCGCCGCCGCGTCCGGCCCGTCACCGTCACCGGCGGGCAGGTCGACGCCATCGACCCGGACGGCGGTGACGTCCTCCGCTTCCTGCTGCATCGCGTCACGGAGGTCGAGCCGGCGGAGTGAGGCGGGGCGGAGTCGACGTTCCCCGAATCGGGGGCAATAATGGTGCTTTGCCCCGAAACCCCCATCCGGAGAGGTGATCGACCGTGACGTTCGGCGACGGACCGCTCATCGTGCAGTCCGACAAGACGGTGCTGCTGGAGACCGCGCACCGGGACGCCGACGCGGCGCGCGCAGCGCTGGCCCCGTTCGCCGAGCTGGAGCGCGCCCCGGAGCATGTCCACACCTACCGCATCACGAACCTGGCGCTGTGGAACGCCCGCGCCGCCGGCCACGACGCGGAGCAGGTCGTCGACGTCCTGGAGCGTTACTCGCGCTTCCCGGTTCCCCAGCCGCTGCTCGTCGACGTCGCCGAGACGATGGACCGCTACGGCCGGCTGACGCTGGCGAAGAACCCCGCGCACGGCCTCGTGCTGGAGTCCACCGACCCGGCGGTGCTCGCCGAAATCGTGCGCCACAAGAAGATCCGCCCCATGCTCGGCGAGCGCATCGACGGCGACACGTGGACGGTCCACCCCTCCGAGCGCGGCCGCATCAAGCAGGAGCTGCTCAAGGTCGGCTGGCCGGCCCGCGACGTCGCCGGATACGTCGACGGTGAAGCCCACTCCATCGGCTGGGACGGCTCCGCCGACGACGAGTGGGAGTTGCGCGACTACCAGCGCCAGGCCGCCGACTCCTTCCGCGAGGGCGGCTCCGGCGTCGTCGTCCTGCCCTGCGGCGCCGGCAAGACCCTCGTCGGCGCGGCGGCGATGGTCGACGCCCAGCGCACGACCCTCATCCTGGTCACCAACACCGTCGCCGGCCGCCAGTGGCGCGACGAGCTGCTGCGCCGCACGACGCTGACCGAGGAGGAGATCGGCGAGTACTCCGGCGAGAAGAAGGAGATCCGCCCCGTCACAATCGCCACCTACCAGGTGGTCACCCGCAAGACGAAGGGCGAATACCGCGCGCTGGAGCTGTTCGACTCCCGTGACTGGGGCCTCATCATCTACGACGAGGTCCATCTCCTGCCCGCCCCGGTGTTCCGCATGTCCGCCGACCTGCAGTCCCGCCGCCGCCTCGGCCTCACCGCCACCCTGGTGCGCGAGGACGGCCGAGAGGGCGACGTCTTCAGCCTCATCGGCCCCAAGCGCTACGACGCACCCTGGAAGGACATCGAGGCCCAGGGCTGGATCGCACCCGCCGAGTGCATCGAGGTCCGCGTCACCATGACCGAGTCCGAGCGCATGGTCTACGCCACCGCGGAGGCCTCCGACCGCTACCGCCTGGCCGCCTGCGCGGCGACGAAGCTGCCGGTGGTCCGGCGGATCGCGGAGCGCCACGCCGGGGAGCCGACCCTGGTCATCGGCGCGTACCTGGACCAACTGGAGGAGTTCGGCGAGGCCCTCGGCGCCCCCGTCGTGGACGGGTCGACGAGCAACCGGCGCCGCGAGGAGCTCTTCGGTGCCTTCCGAGCGGGAGAGCTGACGACGTTGGTCGTCTCCAAGGTGGCCAATTTCTCCATCGACCTGCCCGAGGCCTCCGTGGCCATCCAGGTCTCCGGCACATTCGGCTCCCGGCAGGAGGAAGCCCAGCGCCTCGGGCGCCTGCTGCGCCCGAAGGCCGACGGCGGCGGCGCCGTGTTCTACTCCGTGGTCAGCCGGGATACCCTGGACACGGAATACGCCGCACACCGCCAGCGGTTCCTCGCGGAGCAGGGCTACGCCTACCGCATCGTCGACGCCGACGAGCTTCTCGGCCCGTCCCTGCCGGGCGACGCCATCGACGCGGGCTGAGTCGGCGGCGGGGCCGGGCCGCGTGGCACGACGACACAGGGAAGGACCATCCAGAGGACATGGACAGCTTCAGCTTCACCGTCGACGAGGCCCACGTGAAGGCCTACAACGAGTACTTCCGCGACAGCCGCCGGCTGCGCGTCTCCGCTGCCCTCATGACGGTGCTGTCCCTCGCGGCGGCGGTCCTCGTCGTCCTGTTGTGGGGCGCTGGCCTGTGGACGTGGATCGCCGCGGCGTTGCTCGTGCTCTTCGCCCTGGCCTGCATCTACGCGTTCATCTCCGTGCCGAAGCAGATCGGCACGCCTCAGGAGCTCTACGACCGCTGGCCGCTGGTGCCCGCCATTCTCGCGGAGGTGAACCCCCGCGACATGACGCTGCTGGCTCTCGTGGATCGCACGGCGACTCCGGAGGCGGGCGCCGGCGCCGGAGCGGGCGGCACCAGGCCTGCCCTGGCCGTGCGCACCGTCACGACCATTCCGGGCGTTCCCCGCAAGCCCGGTGCGCGCGTCCCCTCCATCGCCGTCTCCGGCCGCCACACCTCCGGCGGCGAGCTGTGGGACGAGGTCACGCCGGTCCCGCTGGCGTGGGGCACCCCGGACAAGAAGGTCATCACGCGGGCGGAGGAGGCCATCCCCCAGGAGGCATGGGCGAAGCTGCGCTCCCTCGCCGACCGTGCCCCGGAGGTCCGGGCCACGCGGCGCGGCCTGCTGGAGCTCTAGGCCCCTCCGGCCGACCCCTGCGCCCATCCGGCGGTCCCCCGGGGCCGGCCCCAGGACTCCTCGTTCGCCCGGTCGACGGCGTCCTTGTCATAGTCCCCGGCCGGGTCCTCGGGAATCTCCCGCGGCACGCCCGCGACCTCGATGACGTGGCGGGCCAGATCCGTGATGCGGCGCCGGCGCTCCGCCGGCGCCGTCACCATGTGCGTCGCCAGGAACTCGACGCACTCCCCGCGGCCGCCGGCGGCTCGCACGGCCTCCGCGAACTCGGCGCCGCCGCGCACCACCCCATCGGCGGAGGCCGTCTGCACGTGCACAGAGGCGATGCCCGACACGTCGGCCAGCACCGGCGACACCGCGGCGGTACCCGGGTCCACCGGAGCCCCGAACATCAGCGGCGTGACGTCGCGGCCGAGGTCCCGCTGGTCCAACGCGGGCATGGTGAGCGCGAGCGAGGCGACCTCCGTGCCGGTCAGCACCGCCAGCGCCGCCGCGTGCCCGCCGGAGCTGACGCCCCACAGCACGATGGACGCCGGGTCGACGGCCAGATCATCCGCGTTCGCGCGGACCCACTTGACGGCCGCATCGAGGTCCGCCACCGCCGCCGGCAGCGGGTGTTCCGGGGACAGGCGGTAGTCGACGTCGACGACCACGGCGCCGGAACGCTCGGCCAGTGCGGCGCAGTCGGGGCCAAAGCAGTTGTCGCGGACGTCGCCGTCGCCCATCCACCAGCCCCCGCCGTGCGCGGCGACGACCGCGGCGCCGGTCGGCTCCTCCGGCACGTAGATGGTGGCGGACACCGACGATCGCGGATTCACCCCGGCCGGGGCGCCCTTCGGCGCCGGCATCGGGTCCTCGCCCCCATCGGCCCGGCCGAGCGCATCGACGGCCCACGCGGGCTCCGCGGGGACGGCGATGGACACCTGCCGCCAGGACGTGCCCGGCCGGCGGTAGAGCGTGAACGGCAGCGTGTGGTTCACCCCGGCGCCGAGGACGAGCATCGACGCATGCACGACCGCGTCGTCCTGCCGCGCCACGCGCCGATTGGCTTCCGCCCGCGCCTCTCGCACGGCATCGAGCCACTCCCCCACGGCCTCCTCGCCGGCATCGGCAGCGGGCTGCGCAGGCGGCTGGTCCGCGGCACCGGGCGCAAATGCCGTGACGTGCTCCTCCAGGTAGTCCACGAGCTGGCGCAGCCGCTGGTCGTCGGTGGTGATGGGAGTGAATCCGTCCGTCATGGCGGCCATTGTACGGAGCGCCCCGACACACCCCGTAGCATGTGGTTACATGACCAGAACCGTCGCACGACTCCGCCCGCTCGGGGAGACCATCTTCTCCACCATGAGCAACCTCGCCCGCGCCCACGGTGCCGTCAACCTCGGCCAGGGCGCCCCCGACTTCGACGGTCCCGCACCGGTGCTAGCGAAGGCGCAGCAGGAAATCGCCGCCGGCAACAACCAGTACCCGCCGGACACCGGGCATGCGGTGCTGCGCGAGGCCATCTGCGCGGAGCGCGCCGCCCGGCTCGGCCACGTCTACGACCCGGACACCGAGTGCATCGTCACCGTCGGCGCGACGGAGGCCATCACCGCCGCCGTCCTGGGACTCGTCGAGCCGGGCCAGACCGTCGTGCTCATCGAGCCCTACTACGACTCCTACCTGGCGGCCGTCGTCCTCGCGGGCGCGCAGCATTTCTCCGTGCCACTGGTGCGCGGCGAGGACTCCTGGCGCCTGGATGCCAAGGCGATGTCCCGCGTCATCGAGGAGCACGACGTGGCCATGATCATCGTGAACTCCCCCCACAACCCGACCGGGACCGTGCTTCACGACGACGACCTCGCCGTTATCGCCGACGCCGCGCGCCGCGCCGACGCGATCGTCTTCTCCGACGAGGTCTACGAGCACCTCATCTACGACGGGGGCGTCCACCGTTCTATCGTCGACCAGCCGGGGATGCGCGAGCGCTCGATCATCGTCTCCTCGGCTGCGAAGACATTCAACGTGACCGGCTGGAAGACCGGCTGGGCGTTGGCCCCCGCGGACCTGGTGGAGGGCATACTGGCCGCCAAGCAGTTCATCACGTGCGTGGGTTGCGGCCCCGTGCAACCGGCCGTCGCCGTGGGGCTAGCAGAGTGCGGGGACTGGATCGCCGATCTGCGGAACACTCTCCAAGGCAACCGCGACTACCTCCTGCACCGTCTCCACGGCATGGGCATCGACTGCCTCGGTGCCGAGGCGGGGTACTTCGTCGTCGCCGATGCCCGCCCACTCGGCTACCCCAGCGCGATGGACGCCTGTCTGGCGCTTCCGGAGGCCGCCGGCGTGGCGGGCATCCCCGTATCCGCCTTCGTCGACGAGCCGGACGACGAACGCTGGCGCCATGGCATCCGCTTCGGATTCTGCAAGAAGCGGGAGTCCATGACCGAGGCGCTGG
>JAEWGK010000154.1 GCA_023388385.1 Actinomycetes bacterium
CGCGCTGCGCGCCTTCCTGCTGCAGTCCGACCTCGAGGGCCCGGTCACCGACCGCCCCTACGCGCAGTGGCTCGCCGAGCACAAGAGCGTCGCACCCTCGGACGCGGAGGAGATGTTCGCGAACATCTCCGGGATCGGCGAGGGCATCGGCCTGGATTTCGCCTGGGACCGCGTCATCCCCGCCCCGACCGGCGACGCCCACCGGCTGGTCTACCTGGCCCACGACGTCGACGCGGAGAACGGCACCGCCGACGGCGCCGCCCCGCTCGCGCTGCGGGTTCACCTGGCGCTGCACCGCGCGTACTTCGCGGAGGGCCGCGACGTCTCCGATCGCTCCGTGCTGGAGGGCATCGGCGCGGAATGCGGCCTGCCCGCCGACCGCATCGCCGACATGTACGCCACCGGGCGCCACGACGAGGCGGCCACGGCCGACTTCGCCGCCGGCATGCAGATGGGCCTGCAGGGCGTGCCCGCCTTCGTCTTCGACGGGAAGTACCTGGTCCAGGGCGCCCAGCCCGCGGAGGCCATGGCGCAGGCGCTGCAGACGGCCTGGGAGGGCCCGGAGGCCACGGACGCCGAGTAGGCGCCCGGCGCCCGGCGCCCCCGTCGCCTAATGGCAGCCGCAGCTGCCGGAGCCGCAGCTGCCGGAGCCGCAGCCGGCAGGCGGGATGACCTCGCCGACCATCATGAAGCTGCCGGATACGACGGTGCCCGGCGCGGGCTCCGGCTCGATGTCGCCGGGCAGCGTCACGTCCATCGGCAGCGGCGTGTTGACGCGCACCACCCAGAACTCGTCGCCGGTCAGGGAGGTGACGCGCTTCTCCGCCCGCTCGACGACGCCGGAGAGCTCCGCCGACGCGTCGGGCCGCCCCGTCGACTCGCCCGGCTGGAGGATCGGCGCGGCGCCTGAGGAGTAGAAGCGGCCCGGCCGGTAGCCGGTGCGGTCCTCGTAGGCTGCCGCGGATTCGTCGAGCTGGACGGCGAGTGCCAGGGCGGTGAGCGAGACCTGCTCGAACGTCAGCGGCGGCTCGTCGACGATCATCGGGCCCTGCTCCAGGTTGCAGGTCAGCGACGTCACCGTCTTCTCGAAGGTCGGGGACGTGGGGACGTCGTCGACGACGTCGATCATCGCCAGCACATCGTCGACCGCCGAGACGTGGCCGGTCACCCGCGACCCGCCGGCGAAACCCGCGAAGGTGGAGTAGGGCTCGACGCCGAGGATGAGCAGGCGCGCGCCGGACGGGTCCTCGAACCGGACCAGCTGCCCGCCCCGGACCTCGCCGAACACGGCGAGATCCTCGCTGCCGATGGCGGCCTCGATGGCGTGCCGCCACGTGTCGAAGCCGAGGCCGATGCTCTTCAGGTCGGAGTTCATGGGGCCAGTGTAGACGGGCCCCGGCCCCGCCCGGTCGCCGTGATGCCCGGGGCACGGCGGCCAGTGACGGACGCCGCACCGGTGTGCGCCGGGGCGCATGATATGATGAGGGGGATATGGCAGACACCCCCCACGACATCATCCCGGGCCCCGGCGCGCCGGACGAGCCGGAGGCGGCCGCGCCGACGACCGGCGACCTGGACCTGGAGGCCCGCTCCTCCCTGCGCCGGCTGACCCGCACCGCCCAGCACACCTCCGAGCAGGACGACGGCTACGAGGTCGAGTACCGCAAACTGCGCCTGGAGCGCGTCATCCTCGTCGGCGTGTGGACCGAGGGCACCGCCGAGGAGGCGGAGGCGAACATGGACGAGCTCGCCGCCCTGGCGGAGACCGCCGGCTCCGAGGTCCTCGAGGCAGTGCTCCAGCGCCGCGACAAGCCCGACCCGGGCACCTACATCGGTTCCGGCAAGGTCCACGAGCTCAAGGAGATCGTCGACGCCACCGGCGCCGACACCGTCATCTGCGACGGCGAGCTCTCGCCCGGTCAGTTGGTGGCCCTGGAGAACGCGCTCAACGTCAAGGTCATCGACCGGACCATGCTCATCCTCGACATCTTCGCCCAACACGCGAAGTCGAAGGAGGGCAAGGCGCAGGTCTCCCTGGCCCAGATGGAGTACCTCATCACCCGCCTGCGCGGCTGGGGCCAGTCCCTGTCCCGCCAGGCCGGCGGCCGCGCCGGCTCCAACGGCGGCGTGGGCCTGCGCGGCCCCGGTGAGACGAAGATCGAGACCGACCGCCGGCGCCTGCGCCAGGACATGGCGCGCATCCGCCGGGAGCTGAAGGGCATGACCGCCTCCCGCGAGGTCAAGCGCGCCCGCAGGCGTTCCGGCAATCTGCCGCGCATCGCCATCGCCGGCTACACCAACGCCGGGAAATCCTCGTTGCTCAACGCGCTCACCGACGCGGGGGTGCTGGTGGAGGACGCCCTGTTCGCCACCCTGGACCCGACCACCCGCCGGGCGAAGCTCCGGGACGGGCGCACCGTCATCATGACCGACACCGTCGGCTTCGTCCGCCACCTGCCGACGCAGCTGGTCGAGGCGTTCCGCTCGACGCTGGAGGAGATTGTCGAGGCCGATCTGATCCTCCACGTCGTCGACGGCTCCGACCCGTTCCCCCTCGAGCAGATCCGCGCCGTCAACACCGTCATCGCCGGCATCCTCGAGGAGACGGGCGCGGAGGCGCCGCCGGAGATCCTCGTCGTCAACAAGATCGACCGCGCAGCGCCGGGCACCGCCGAGTCCCTGCGCTACGCGCTGGACGACGTCGTGTTCACCTCCGCCCGCACGGGCGAGGGCATCGGGGAGCTGCAGACCCGCGTGGAGCTTGCGCTCAACGCGATGGACGCCCACGTCCGGCTGCTCATCCCCTACGATCGCGGCGACGTCGTCAGCCGCCTGCATGAGGAGGCGACGGTGCTGTCGGAGGAGTGGACCGGCGACGGCGCCCTCGTCGAGGTGCGCGTGCCGCACGCCGTCGCCAGCGAGCTCACGATGTTCGCCGTCGCCGACGCGGAGTAGCCGCGGGCCGCGCGGTAGCATGACGGCTCGTGACGAACTCCACGGGAACCCCGCCCGAGACCACGACCGACGACCGCGGCCGCCTGTTCGGCTGGCTCGTCCACGGTGACGGCAAGCGCATCGCCCCCGGCGCCGTCGTCGCGCCGGAGGAGCGGCTGGACTGGCCGCGAACGATCGGCGTCGGCATGCAGCACGTCATCGCCATGTTCGGCGCGACGCTGCTGGTGCCGCTGCTCACCGGCTTCCCGGTGAACACGACGCTGCTGTTCTCCGGCGTCGGCACCATCCTGTTCCTGCTCATCACGCGCAACCGCCTGCCCTCCTACCTGGGCTCGTCGTTCGCGTTCATCGCCCCGCTGACCGCCACGCAGGCCGAGGGCCTCGGCGCCCAGTCCGCGGTGGTCATCTCCGCCGGCATCGTGCTGGCGCTGGTCGGCGTCGCGGTGAAGATCGCCGGGCGCCGCATCCTCGACGCCGTCATGCCGCCGGCGGTCACGGGCGCCATCGTCGCGCTCATCGGCTTCAACCTGGCCCCGGCGGCGACCGAGAACTTCGCGCTGCAGCCGCTGGTCGCGTTCGTGACGATGGTGGCCATCATTGTGGCGACCGTCGCGGGTCGCGGGATGGTCTCGCGCCTCGGCGTCCTCATCGGCGTCGTCGTCGGCTGGATCTTCGCGGCGCTCACCGGCTCCATCGACCCGGCGAAGGCGCAGACCGTCGCGGACTCGCCGTGGATCGGCCTGCCGCAGTTTCACGCGCCGGAGTTCCATCTCAACGCGGTGCTCATCGGCCTGCCGGTCATCGTCGTCCTCATCGCGGAGAACGTCGGCCACGTCAAGGCCGTCTCCGCGATGACGGGCCGCAACCTCGATGACCTGGCCGGCGACGCCCTCATCGCCGACGGCCTGGCCACCACCCTGGCCGGCGCCGGCGGCGGCTCCGGCACGACGACGTACGCGGAGAACATCGGCGTCATGGCCGCCACCCGCGTCTACTCCACCGCCGCCTACTGGGTCGCGGCGCTCACCGCCATCGTGCTGGCGTTCGTGCCGAAGTTCGGCGCGCTCATCCTCACCATTCCGGAGGGCGTCCTGGGTGGCGCGACCACCGTGCTCTACGGCCTCATCGGCATGCTCGGCGTGCGGATCTGGATGGACGCGAAGGTCGAGTTCAACAACCCGGTCAACCTCGTCGCCGCGGCGACGGCGCTCATCGCGGGCATCGGCAACCTGACG
>JAEWGK010000093.1 GCA_023388385.1 Actinomycetes bacterium
GCTCGGCGCGGGGCTGGCCTTGAGCGGCTGCACCGCCGGCGATTCGGAGGTCGAGCGCGCCGCGCAGGAGCGGGAGGAGCCCGCGCCGCCCGCCCCGGGCCTGCCGGAGGAATGGAAGGACGCCATCGCGGACCTGGAGGACGAGTACGGGGCGCGCATTGGCGTGGCCGTCGCCCTCCCGGGCGCGTCGACGGACGGGACGGGCGAGCTCGCCCCGGACTTCGCCGGCGACCTGGAGACCGACTACGCATGGTCGACGGCGAAGGTGCCCATCGCGGTGGCGTACGAGCGCGCGACCGGGGGGATCGACGGCATCGTCGAGGCGGCGCTGACGGTGTCCGACAACGACGCCGCGGCCGTGATGTGGGACTCCCTGGGCGGCGGGGCCGCCTCCCGCAAGGACGTCGACGCGGTGCTCGCGGAGGCCGGCGACACCGAGACCCACATGCAGACGAACGAGGACGGCGACTACAACGGCGTCTTCGGCATGACCGACTGGTCGGTGCGGGCGCAGGCCGTCATGGGAGCGAACCTGCTGTGCATCGACGGCGGCCCCGACGTCTACGAGATCATGGGCGACATCGCGGAGGACCAGTCCTATGGCCTCGGCGCCATCCCCGGGGCGCACTTCAAGGGCGGCTGGGCCCCGGACGATGACACGGGCGAGTACCTGGTCCGCCAGGTCGGCGTGCTCCCGGCGTTCGGCAACGATTCCGGCGACGCGAAGGACGGTCCGTTCGTCGGAGTCTCCGTCGCCGTGCGGCCGGACGACGGCACCTACGGCACGGCGATGGAGATCCTCGACGACCTGGCCGTGATCATGGCGGAGCACCCGGCGCTGGGCGGAAGGTGCCCGGAGGGCGCACCGGCGAAGGCCGGGGCGGACACCTAGCCCCGGCTGCGGGGGTCCTGGGCCAGGCCCAGCGCCTCCAGCAGCCGGTCGCCCTCAGCCCGGTCGGTGACGGTGATGCGCAGGCCCTCGCCGGCGAAGCAGCGGACGATGACGCCGCGCCCGGCGACGGCGGCGGCGACGGCGGCGGAGTCGGCGCTCCCGCCGGCTCCCGGGACGCGGGCGGCCAGCGGCGCGACGCGGTCCTCGGGGATCCAGATGAAGTTCGCCTGGGTGCCGGGCACGACGATGTCCTCGCCGGCGGCGGCGTTGATCGCGTCGGTGACGCGCACGCGCTCGGCCCGGACCTCGGCGACGCGCTCGAGCAGCTCGGCGCGGGCGTCCAGGCAGGCCTCGGCGGCGGCCTGGGAGACGGCGGTGACGGAGAACGGGATGCAGACCTTGTTCACCGCGGTGACCAGGTCCTCCGCACCGAACATGTAGCCGATGCGCAGGCCCGCCAGGCCCCAGACCTTGGAGAAGGTGCGCAGGCCGACGACGTTGGGCCGGCGGCGGATGACCTCCAGCGCGTTGGGGGTGTCCAGGCCCGTGCGGGAAGGGTCGGCGGGGTCGAAGCCGTCGACGAACTCGATGTAGGCCTCGTCCAGTGCGACGACGACGTCCCCCGGCACACGGTCCAGGAACGCCTCGAGCTCCGCGGCCGTGGAGATGGTGCCGGTCGGGTTGTTGGGATTGCAGACGAAGATCAGGCGCGTGCGGTCGGTCACCGCCGCGGCCATCGCGTCGAAGTCGTGGCGGTGGTCCGTGGTGAGCGGCACGGCGACGGGCACGGCGCCGGCGACGCGGGCGAGGATGGGGTACGCCTCGAAGCTGCGCCAGGGGAAGATGACCTCGTCGCCGTCGGCGCACGTCGCCAGCACCAGCTGCTGGCACAGAGCGGAGGAGCCGGTGCCGACGGCGACCTGCGCGGGGTCGAGCCCCAGGTAGTCCGCCAGGGCACCGCGGACGCCGGTGGCGCCCATGTCGGGGTAGCGGTTGGCGCCTGCGGCGACCTCCCGGATGCGGTCCACGACGGACGGCAGCGGCCCGTGGGCCATCTCGTTGCTGGCGAGCTTCAGCACGCCCGGCCGGTCCTTGCCGGGGACGTAGGCGGGGATGTCGGCGAGGTCGGGGCGGATCATGGAGGGGATCCTACCGCCCGGGAAAACGGGTTTTGCCCGGCGGGCCCCCGTCCCGCTACGATGTCCCCAGCGTGGAGGCGTGCCAGAGCGGCCGAATGGGGCTCCCTGCTAAGGAGTTGCCTGTCTAGCGACGGGCCGGAGGTTCGAATCCTCTCGCCTCCGCCACGCGCCCGTAGCTCAACGGATAGAGCATCTGACTACGGATCAGAAGGTTAGGGGTTCGAATCCCTTCGGGCGCACCACCGCGGACGCGGTCACCCATCGGGTGGCCGCGTCCGTTCGCGATTCCGGGGTGCGCGCCCGCGTTTTCCCGCCATGACCAGGTGATTTTGACGATTCCGGGGCCGGGGGTAAAGTAACTCCCCGTTGCGGGGAAGCGCGGCTTCCCGAACGCAGCGGACTGCGCCCGTAGCTCAACGGATAGAGCATCTGACTACGGATCAGAAGGTTAGGGGTTCGAATCCCTTCGGGCGCACCACTCCACCCGCCCCGCCGGTGTCCCGGCGGGGCGGGTTTC
>JAEWGK010000205.1 GCA_023388385.1 Actinomycetes bacterium
CACCTTGCCCGCGGTCTCCCGCGCGTGCCGCGCCCGCGTGCGCACGCGCTCCTGCGCATCCTCGTGCGCCCGCTTGACGACGTCCCCCGCGTCCCGGCGGGCCCGCCCCACGCGGCGGGCGATCTCCTCCACGGAGAACCCGTCGCCGCCGGCGACGGCGGCGCCGCGCCGGCGGCGGGTGCCGTCGTCACGCGAATCGCGGGGATCGGCGGCGCCGTCGCGCTCCCCGCCGCGCCGCAGGGTGGTCATCGGGACCTCAGGACGTTGAGGGCGTGGTCCAGATCCTCCGGGTACGGGCACTCGATCTCCATCCAATGACCATCGGCCGGATGGTGGAAACCCAGGCTCACGGCGTGCAGCCACTGGCGGATGAGGCCCAGTCGCTCGGACAGCGCCGGGTCGGAGCCGTACATCGGGTCGCCGCAGCACGGGTGTCCGATGGCCGACATGTGGACGCGGATCTGGTGGGTGCGGCCGGTCTCCAGCCGGACCTTCAGCAGCGTCGCGGGCGCGAACGCCTCCAGCGTCTCGTAGTGGGTGACGGCGCGCTTGCCGTCTCCGCGGACGCAGAAGCGCCAGCCGGCCGAGGGATGGCGGCCGATGGGCGCATCGACGGTGCCGCTCGTCGGGTCGGGGTGGCCCTGGACCAGCGCGTGGTAGGTCTTGCGGACCTCGCGATCGCGGAACGCGCGCTTCAGCAGGGAGTAGCCGCGCTCGCTGGCGGCGACGATCATGACGCCGGAGGTGCCGACGTCCAGCCGCTGCACAATGCCCTGCCGCTCCGGCGGGCCGGAGGTGGAGATGCGGAAGCCCGCCGCGGCCAGGCCGCCCGTCACCGTCGGCCCCTCCCAGCCGACGGTCGGGTGCGCCGCGACGCCGACCGGCTTGTGCACGGCCACCAGGTCATTGTCGTAGTAGAGGATGTCCATGCCGTCGACGGGCTCCGCGACGGCGGCGCGGACGGGTTCGACCTCCGGCAGGAGGACCTCCAGCCAGGCGTCCTCCGCCAGGCGATCGGACTTGCCGGCCTCCACGCCGTCGATGCGGACGTCGCCATCGGCCGCCAGCTGCGCCGCCGCCGAGCGCGACAGGCCCAGCAGCTTCGCCAGCCCCGCGTCGACGCGCATCCCCGCCAGACCAGACGGGACGGGCATCTGCCTGGTCTCACGCATCGGTGTCCTCCCGGGTGGCGTCGCCGCGGCTGTCACGGGCCGGGGTGACGGTGTCGTCGGGGGCCGGGGCGTGCGCCTCCGGGTCCTTCGCGAACTCGTGCTCCGGCGCAAACAGGATCCACAGCGCCAGCATGATGACGCCGACGGTGATGGCCGAGTCCGCCAGGTTGAACACCGCGAAGCCGCGGACCTGCAGGAAGTCGACGACGTGGCCGAAGTAGAACGACGGCTCGCGGACCAGGCGGTCAATGAGGTTGCCCGCCGCGCCGCCGGCGATGAGGCCAACCGACGCCGTCGCCCACGGGGTGCGCAGGCGGCCGGACACGGCGATGGCCGCGACGATGAACGCGATCTGGATGGTCGTGAACACCCAGGTGAAGCCCTCGCCCCCCATGGAGAACGCGGCGCCCGGGTTGCGCAGCAGGGTGAGCTGGAACCACTCCCCGATGACGTCGACCGGCGGGCGGTGCTCCAGCGCCTCGACCGCCCAGATCTTGGTGATCTGATCGATCACCACGACCGCGGCAGCGACGGCGGCCAGGGCGCCGCGGCGCGGCCGGAGTGCGGTGCGCCCCGTGGCCTCCGGGGCGCCGGCGTCTCGGTTCTGCTGGTTCATCACCGCCCCATCATCGCCCATGACGGCTCCGCGGGGCCACAGCGGGGCGGCGGGTGTCGGCGCCGGTAGCCTGAGGGCATGCTCACCGCCATCCGCCGCCCCGCCCGGTTCCTCGCCGCCATCTCCGCCGCGGCCTTGCTGCTGGCCGGCTGCTCCGACGAGCCGCCGGAGATGACGCCCGTGGAGATCCCCACCGCCGAGGTCGTCCTCCGCTCGGCGGGCGACGACGCGAAGGCGCCCGTGCGCTGGATCGACGACGGCGCCGAGCAGGACGTCACCCTGTCGGTGACCCAGGGCTTCGGCCAGGAAACCGTCGGCGGCGACGGGAGCGTCCCCAACCCCTCCCTGCCGGACACCACGATGGAGCTGCCGCTGCAGGCGCGAACGACCGGCTCCGGCGCCGACCGCACCGTCGACATGGAGGTCGGCGAGCCGACCGGCACCCACGGGGACCTCAACAAGGATCTCGCCACCGCGGAGGGGTTCCGCGTCCAGTGGAACGCCGGCGATCGCGGCGACGTCTCCGCGTTGGCCTTCGGTGCGCCGGAGGACGCGACGGAGACCGCCCGCGCGGGCGTCGAGGCGTCGCTGCGCCAGTGGGCCTCCCTGCCGATCGTCTTCCCGGAGGAGCCCATCGGCGACCGCGCCACGTGGACCGTCTCCCGGCCGGTCGAGGACCTCGGCGTCGATCAGGAAATCACCTACACGCTCCTCCGGCGCGACGGCGATACGGTGGACCTGCACGTCGGCGTGAGGCAGACCCCGACCGTCCGGGAGCTCGACGGCGGCGACGGCGTCACCCTCCACGTCGTCAACTCCCAGGTGTCGATGACGGACTTCGTCCTCCAGATTGACCTGCGCAAGCCGCTGCCCGTCGCCGGGACGGTCTCCTACGTGCTGTCCGTCGGCTACTCCGGCGAGCACGGCGAGGGCGCGGAGCCGGACGTCGTCCAGAAGACGCTGCGCGGTTTCCGGTTCACGGAGGGGTAGCAGCAGGCCCCGGCGGGGAGTGCATGCCTCCTGCCGGGGCGCCCGCTGACGCGGCCGGCCGCTACTGCACCGCGGCGTTCGGATCCGCCGGAGCCGGGGCCGGGGCGTTCGGGTCCACGGGGGCGTTCGGATCGACCGGGGCCGGGGCATTCGGATCCGCCGGCGCGGGAGCGGGCGCGTTCGGGTCCACGGGCGCGTTCGGATCGACCGGGGCCGGGGCGTTCGGATCCGCCGGCGCGGGAGCGGGCGCGTTCGGGTCGACCGGGGCCGGGGCCGGGGCGCACATCGGCGGGACGCGATCCGGGGCGACGTTCTCCACCAGGGTGCAGGCCCACTGCTGGGACAGGCGCCACTGGCCGTCGATGTCGCGGAACTCGACCGCGTTGATGTTCTGCGGCTGCTGGTCCGGCACGGTGAACACGACGGTGGCCTCGACGGTGCCGGGACCACCCAGGCCCGGGACGACCGGGTCGACGACCTCGAGGGTCGCGCCGGTCTCCTGCTGGGACTGGATGATGATGTCGAAGATCTCCGGGGCCTGCTCGCCGTTCTCGACGGTCTTGACGCGCTCCTCCGGCGGGAGGTTCGGGTCGGTGGCGCGGGCCAGGACGTCGTTGAGTTCGGCGGCGGTGGGCAGGGCGGCGACCTCGCTGGTGGTGGCCTCCGCGCCCGGCGCGGCGGTGGTGGTCTCCTCGGCGGCGTCGTCGCCGCCGCAGGCCACGAGGGTCACCGACGCGGCGCCGGCGATCAGCAGTGCGGTCATCTTGCGCTGGATGTTCACGGTTCTCCTCATTTCGGGGCCTACGGGACCGTGGTCCGGCCCCTCGGACAATGGGCCCGAGCATACACGGACGGCATCCGACCTATCCTGGTGGAATGGACCAGACCACCGGCACCGGCCCCGCCTCCCGCATCATCGTCCTCGCCACCGGCGGAACGATCTCCTGCACCGTCGACCGCACCGGGGCGCTGCTCCCGGCGCTGTCCGGGGAGGACATCGTCCGCCCCGTCGCCGGCCGCTTCGACCCCGGCGTCCTCGGCGTCGAGGTCCGCGACATCGCCCGCCTGGACTCCGCGTCGATGACGCTGGCCGACATCGACGACGTCGTCGCCGCCGTCGCCGACGCGCTGTCCGATCCCGGCGTCGACGGCGTCGTCGTGCTCCACGGCACCGACTCGATGGAGGAGACGGCGATCGCCGTCGACCTCTTCCACGACGATCCCCGCCCCGTCGTCTTCACCGGCGCGCAGCTGCCCGCCGACCACCCGGAGGCCGACGGCCCCGGCAACGTCTTCGAGGCGCTCATGATCGCCGCCGACGACTCCGCCCGCGGCATCGGCGCGCTCATCGTCTTCGGACACGCCGTTCTACCCGTCCGCGGCGCGAAGAAGTGGCACACCACCGACACCCTGGCGTTCGCCACCAACGCCCCGGAGGAGCCACCGCGGCCCGCCCCACTGCCGCGCACCACGCTCGGCGGAACGCGCGTCGACATCGTCGCCGCATACCCTGGCGCCGACGGTTCCCTGGTGGAGGCGGCGCTGGCCGCCGGGGCCGACGGCCTGGTCATCGAAGGCATGGGCGCGGGCAACGTCGGCACGGCCATGGCGAAGGCGCTCGGCGAGGCGCTGGAGGCCGGCGTGCCCGTCGTCATGGCCACCCGCGTGCCGCGCGGCGACGTCCACGGCACCTACGGCGGAGCCGGCGGCGGGGCGACGCTGAACCGCCTCGGCGCGATCGGCTCCGGCTGCGTCGGCGCCCCGCAGGCACGCGTCATCCTCGCCGCGGCCATCGCCGCCGGCGTCCACCCCCAGACGCTCTTCGACGCGGGATAGGACCGCGTCACGCCGGACGGGCGGGCGCCCGGCGCGCGCCTCCCCTGTGCGACTGGCGCACCCGGCGCGCCCACGCTACCGCAGCTCGCGGATGACGCGGGCGGGATTGCCGACGACGAGAGCTCCCGCCGGCACGTCCTTCGTCACTACGGCGCCGGCGCCGATGACGGCGTCCTCGCCGACACGGATGCCCCCGAGGATGATCGCGCCGCCGCCGATCCAGACGTTGTCGCCGACCTCGATGGGGTCGGCAGCCTCGATGTAGGCCTTCCGCGCCTCCGGGGCCAGCGGATGCGTCGGAGTGAGCAGCTGCACCCCGGTGCCGATCTGGACGTGGTCGCCGATGCGCACCTCGGCGACGTCGAGCGCCGTGAAGCCGAAGTTGATGAAGCAGTGCGCGCCGACGTGCAGGTTCACGCCGTAGTCGACGTGGATGGGCGCGCGGATCTCCGTGCCGTCCCCGACCGAGCCGAGCAGCTCCGCGAGGATCGCCTGCGAGCCCTCCGGGTCGCGGGGGTTTTCGGCGTTGAACTCGCCGGCCAGACGCATCGCGCGGCGGTTGAGCTCCTGCAGCTCGGGGTCGTCGGCGATGTACCAGTCGCCGGCGAGCATGCGCTCGCGCATTGTGCGGCCGTCGTCCGCCAGGGTCGTGCCCGGATCGGCGTCGCGGCCGGTGTTCATGAGGGACTTCATGGCCCCGAGGGTAGCGGCGGCTCCGCGTCGATGCCCTCGGCAGCCTCGTCCCGGGAGAACCAGTCGTCCCAATCCAGGCTGCACAGCGGCGAGCATTCGCGCAGCCCCGGGTCATCCTCCGGCACGGTGATCATGCGGCCCGGCCCGGTGGCGCGGGACTCGAAGCGCACCGAGACGACGCCATGGCCCGCGCCCTGCACCCAACCGTGCCCGTACTGGTCATGGTGGACGTCCGAGGTCGGGGCCCACCGGGAGTCTCCGGCGCGAAACCCCGGCAGCGCGTCGGCGGCCGGATCCGCGGACCCCGCCCCGGCACCTGGCCCCGCGAGCACCGCGCCGGCCTCGAAGGGCGCGGGCGCGGAGTCCTCCGTCACCGCCTGCCCTGCGTCGAGCTCCGGGAACATGACGCCCTGCATCGTCGAATCCAGGCCGGACAGGCCGACGCCGACGAGCCGGAACGGGCCCATCTGCCCCGGGTCGAACGCGAGCCGGTGCGCCACGGCCAGCAGGGTCTCTGCGTCCTGGGTGGCGTAGCCCAGTGTCTCCGAGCGCGTGTGGATGGACAGATCCGCCAGCCGCACCTTCACCGTGACGGTGCGGGCGCCGCGGCCGTCCTTGACCAGCCGGGCGACGGACTTCTCCCCCGCCCGATCGATGGCGGCGGCGACCTGCCCCGCCGTCGTCAAATCCTGCGGGTACGTGTACTCGGCGCTGATGGACTTGGCGATCGCCCGCTCACGCACCGGCCGCTCGTCGATCCCCTTCGCCAGCAGGTGCAGCGCGGGACCGACGGTGCGGCCGAGCAGAATCTCGACGTCGCGGGGCTGCATCGCCGCGAAGTCACCGATGGTGCGCACCCCGAGCGACGAGAGCTTGGCCTCCGACACCGGCCCGATTCCCCACAGCTTGCCGACGGGCAGCGGGTCGAGCAGCTCGTGGTGGCGCTCCGGAGGCAGCACCGCGACGCCGTCGGGCTTGGCCAGCCCCGAGCCGATCTTCGCGGCCTGCTTGCCCGCCCCGGCACCGATGGACGACGGCAGCCCCGTCTCCTCCCGGATGAGGCGCCGCAGGTCCTCCGCCCACGCCCGGACCTCGTCGGCGGAGGCGCCGGCGAGCTCGGCGGGTTCCATGAACGCCTCGTCGACGCTCAGCTGCTCCACCACCGGCACCCGGGAGCGGATGACGGAGAACACCCTGCGCGACACCGGCCCGTAGATGCCCTTGCGCGGGGCAACGATGACGGACCGGGCGGGCACAAGCCGCCGGGCCTGCATCATCGGCATCGCCGAATGCGCCCCGTACGCGCGGGCCTCGTAGGAGCAGCCGGCCACGACCCCACGGCCGCCGACGCCGCCGACGAGGACGGGCAGGCCGCGCAGCGTCGGCCGGGTCAGCTGCTCGACCGACGCGAAGAACGCGTCCATGTCGATGTGCAGCACCCAGCGTCGCATGCCGCCAGACTACCGCGCCCCAGACCCGAATTAGAACACGCGGTCGATGACAAGCCCGCCCGGCCGCACCGCCGCCGCCCGGGTGATGGCGTATTCGACGTCGACCGGCGCGACGTCCAGCAGGTGCGCGGCGTAGGCCACGACGACCGCCGCCCGCTCCCCGCCGACGCGCCGGGCGCCGCCGAGCCACCGTCGCACCGCCGGCCCGGGCATGGGGCCGGGGCAGCCGGTGAGCATCCGCAGATGCGTCCAGGACTGCTCCCCGAGTCCGCGCACCGAGCGCCATGCCGCCTCCACCATGCCCGGGTCGGCCACCATCGCCCCCAGCAGGTCGTCCCGGTCGCGGATGCCCAGGGCGGCCAGCCGCTCCGCGACCTCCCGGGCGATGTCCGCTTTCAGCCGCCCGGCGCAGCGGTTGCCCGGCAGTATGCCGTGCGGCATGGCCACCAGCGCAGCGGCGAGCTCGTCCGTCGTCTCCACCGGGCGGCCACGATCGGAGGTCCAGATCCGGAACCTCCCCAGCGCCGCGTCGACCGCCGAGTGGCGCATGCGGATGCTGAACACCGCGTCGAGGATCGCCTCCGGCAGCGTCGGCCTGCGCACCGCGAACGTCCAGTCCACGGTGC
Organism: Actinomycetes bacterium; assembly: GCA_023388385.1. Taxonomy (GTDB): domain Bacteria; phylum Actinomycetota; class Actinomycetes; order Mycobacteriales; family Mycobacteriaceae; genus Corynebacterium. The sequence goes on from JAEWGK010000205.1 coordinate 7,385, forward strand.
GGCCAAGGACGTCGACGAGCTCCTCCGCCGCGTCGACCGCCAGCTCCCGGTCCCGGCACCCGACATGCGGATGGTTCGGCTGCTCCCCCGGGCCGTCGCGGCCGCCCCACCAGCCGTCATCGTCGCGGTCGTGCCACTGATCGTCGTTCATGTCGCCTCCCCCTCGTGCGCGTCGCCGGCCCCTCCGGCGGTCGCCGCATCCGGCACGTTAACGGCCCCGCCGGCCCCGCCGGCCCGCGCGGGCGCCGCGGAGGGCCTGGTTGTGGACGCCGATCCGGCGGTGGACAAGTCCGCGCTCCCGCACGCGGCCGCGGGAACGGGCGGCGCGGGGCTACGCCTTCGCGATGCGCGCGGAGGCGCCGTCGCCCAGGTCGTGCTCCAGGGACTCCCCGACGACGACGTCCAGGGAGACCGCAAGAACCTCGGCGGCGATGAGGTCGCGGTGGCGCTCGGCCCACCCGCGGCGCCCCTCCGGCACGGACATGACGACCTCGATGCGGTCGACGACGTCCAGGCCGGCGTTTTTGCGGGCGTCCTGCAGGCCGCGGATGCGGTCGGCGGCCCAGCCGCGGGCCTCGTGAGACTCGTCGACGGTCATGTCCAGGACCACCAGGCCGTCCATGCCGTCGACCTCGGCGGCGGACTCCGCGTTCTCGGCGACGAGGCGGCGGGTGTACTCGCCGTCCTCCAGCGAGATGCCGGCGGCGACGACGCGGCCGTCGACGACCTCGTAGTCGCCGGACTTCACGGCCTTGATGACCTTCTGGACGTCGCGGCCCAGACGCGGGCCGGCGGCGCGGGCGTTGACCACGACCTCGAAGCGGCCGACGGAGTCGACGTCGGACGTCAGCACGACGTCGTCGACGTTGACCTCGTCACCGATGACGGAGGCAAACGGCTCCAGCGCGTCCGCGTCCGGCACGGCGACCGTCAGGGACGGCAGCGGCAGGCGGTTGCGCAGCTGATTGGCCTTGCGGACGCGGGACGCCGCGGAGCACACGTTCCGGACCCCGTCCATGGCGGCCACCAGCGCGTCGTCACGCGGCAGATCGCCCTCGGCCGGGTAGTCCTCCAGGTGCACGGAGCGGCCACCGGTCAGGGCCTTCCACATCGCCTCGGTGGTCAGCGGCAGCAGCGGCGCCGCGAGGCGGCACAGGGTCTCCAGCACCGTGTACAGGGTGTCGAAGGCCTCCGGGTGCTCCTCATCGCCCGCCCAGAAGCGGTCGCGGGAGCGGCGGACGTACCAGTTGGTCAGCGCGTCGCAGAACCAGCGCACCTCGTCGCACGCGCCGGCGATGTCGACGGCATCGAGCTTCGCGCGGACCGACTCCGCGGTCGCGGCGAGCTTCGCCAGGATGTAGCGGTCCAGGACGTTGTCCGACTCCGTCGACCACGTCGCCGGCCTGGAGGCGTAGAGCTGCAGGAACGAGTACGCGTTCCACATCGGCAGCAGCGCCTGGCGCACGCCCTCGCGGATGCCCTGGTCCGTGACGACGAGGTTGCCGCCGCGCAGGATCGGCGACGACATGAGGAACCAGCGCATCGCATCGGAGCCGTCGCGCGCGAAGACCTCGTTGACGTTCGGGTAGTTGCCCTTCGACTTCGACATCTTCAGGCCGTCGTTGCCCAGCACGATGCCGTGGGCCACGACCTCCCTGTACGCCGGACGGTCGAACAACGCCGTCGCCAGCACATGCATGGAGTAGAACCAGCCGCGGGTCTGGCCGGAGTACTCGACGATGAAGTCGGCCGGCGAGTGGGTGTCGAACCACTCCTTGTTCTCGAACGGGTAGTGCTTCTGCGCGAACGGCATGGAGCCCGACTCGAACCAGCAGTCCAGGACCTCCGGCACTCGGCGCATCGTCGACGCGCCCGTCGGGTCGTCCGGGTTCGGGCGGGTCAGCTCGTCGATGTACGGGCGGTGCAAGGACGTCGGGCGGACGCCGAAGTCGCGCTCCAGCTCGTCGAGGGAGCCGTAGACGTCGACGCGCGGGTACTCCTCCGAATCGGAGACCCACACGGGGATCGGCGCGCCCCAGTAGCGGTTGCGGGAGATGTTCCAGTCGCGGGCGCCCTCGAGCCACTTGCCGAACTGGCCGTCGCGGATGTGGTCCGGGACCCAGCGGATGCCCTCGTGGTTGAGCTCGACCATGCGGTCGCGGAACTTCGTCACGGCCACGAACCAGGATGGCAGCGCCATGTAGATGAGCGGCTCGCCGGAGCGCCAGGAGTGCGGGTAGGAGTGCTCGATGGTCTGGTGGCGAAGGACACGGCGGGCGGCCTTGAGGTCGCGGATGATGTCCTTGTTCGCGTCGAAGACCAGCTGCCCCTCGTAGTCCGGCACCTGGGACGTGAAGCGGCCGTCCATGTCGACCGGGATGACCAGGTCGATGCCGTGGGCACGACAGGTCTCCATGTCCTCCTCACCGAAGGCGGGGGCCTGGTGGACGATGCCGGTGCCGTCCTCGACCGTGACGTAGTCGGCGGACAGGATGCGGAAGGCGTCCGGGTGGTCGCGGAAGTAGCCGAAGACCGGCTCGTAGGACAGGCCGACGAGCTCGGAGCCCTTGTGCTCGGAGACGATCTCCGGGGCCTTGCCCAGCTCCTTGGCGTAGACGCCGACGAGCGCCTTGGCCAGGATCATGCGCTCGCCGCGGAACTCCTCCAGACCGTCGTCGCCGACGCGGACCTGGACGTAGTCGACGTCCGGGTGGACGGCGAGGGCGAGGTTGGACGGCAGCGTCCACGGGGTCGTCGTCCACGCCAGGGCGTTGGCGCCGACGAGCTGGTCGGCCACGCCCTCACCCGCGTGCTCCGAGACGCCCGTGATGGGCAGGGTGACGGTCAGGGTCGGGTCCTGGCGCATCTTGTACGCGTCATCCAGGCGGGTTTCCTGGTTCGACAGCGGGGTGTGCTCGGCCCAGGAGTACGGCAGGACGCGGAAACCCTGGTAGATGAGGCCCTTGTCGTACAGGTTCTTGAAGGCCCAGATGACGGACTCCATGAAGTCCAGGTCCATCGTCTTGTAGCCGCCGTCAAAGTCGACCCAGCGGGCCTGGCGGGTGACGTAGGCCTTCCACTCCTCCGTGTACTCCAGCACGGAGCGACCGCAGTACTCGTTGAACGTGGCGAGGCCCATCTCCTCGATCTCGCCCTTTTCCTTGATGCCGAGCTGCTTTTCGGCCTCGAGCTCCGCGGGCAGGCCGTGGCAATCCCAGCCGAAGACGCGGTTGACCTGGCGCCCGCGCATGGTCTGGTAGCGCGGCACGATGTCCTTGACGTATCCGGTGAGCAGGTGGCCGTAGTGAGGCAGGCCGTTGGCGAACGGCGGGCCATCGTAGAAGACGTACTCCTCCGCGCCGTCGCGGGCGTCGATGGAGGCCTGGAAGGTCCCGTCCTCCTTCCAGAACGCGAGGACCTTCTCCTCGAGCTCCGGGAACGACGGGGTGCCGGTTCCGGCGTGGAACTGCTCGGTGCGCGGGTAGGCGCCGCCGGCGGGCGTGGGCTTCATGTGCGGTGGTCTCCCCTGGTCGGCACGTCCGCGGCGGTCGCCGCGGGCGGACGGGGACGCCGTCGCCGGGGCGCTCGGCGCGCTCCGGGCGGTGACGCGGTACCACCCCGCTTGGCCCCGTGCGACGCGTGCTGCGCGACGGCGGGGCCCGCTCGTCGTCCGGGCTGTCCCGGGCCCGACCCGGCCGGTTCTACTGGGCGCCGCGATGACGCTGTTCCTCCGGCGCGCTCCCCGGTGATTGCCGGATCGCCGCGCATATGCCCCGCATCATAGCTGACGCTCTGGGGAACGGACCAACGCAGGCGGGCGCGGCGCGTGCGCAGCAGGTGCAGTGCGTGACGACGCCACGGGGACGGCGCGTGCGCGGACGCCCCGCCGGGCCCGTCATGGGCGCGTCGGCGGGGCGTCGGGAATCGCGGTGGGCGGGCGCGGCCGATCGGGCCGCGCGGTGGCCCGGCCTAGTTGCCGTAGCCGTCCGCCGGGGCGGCGGACTCCCGGGAGTTGAGGTCCTCCAGCTGGGACTCCAGGAAGGTCTTCAGGCGCGTGCGGTACTCACGCTCGAAGATGTGCAGCTCCTCGATGCGGGCCTCGAGGGCGGTCTGCTGCTCCTTGACCGTGGTCATGATCTCGTTGTACTTGCGCTCCGCGTCGTTCTGCAGGTCGCGGGCCTTCTGGTTCGCGGCCTCGACGGTGGCGGCGGAACGGGCGTCGGCCTCGGAGACCATCTGCTCGGAGCGGCGGCGGGCGTCGGCCAGCGTCTCGTCGGACTCGCGCCGGGCGGCGCCCAGGGTGGCGTCGGCCTGCTCGCGGGCCTCGGTGACGGTGCGCTCGGCCTCGCGGCGGGCGTCGCCCAGGGTCTTCTCGGCCTCCGCGTTGGCGTCGGAGGTGGTGCGCTCGGCAGTGGCGCGGGCCTCGGCGAGCATGGCGTCGGAGTCGCGCTTGGCGTCCGCGGTGAGGCGGTCGGCGGTTTCCTGGGCCAGGCCCAGGACGCGGGCTGCCTGGACGTGGGAGGACTCGACCTGGGCCGGAGCGGCGGCCGGGGCGGAGGAGGCCTTGGCGGCGCGGTCGTCGGCCTCGGCGGCGCGCTTCTCGGCGTCGGCGGCGCGCTTCTCCGCCTCCTTCACGCGAGCGTCGGCCTGCGCCAGGATCTCGCGCTCCTGCTCCGCCAGGCGGCGGTCGTACTCGGCGCGCAGCTCGGCCTCGACGGAGCGGCGGACCTCGCCCTCGTCGACGGAGGACGCGGCGGACACCGGCATGGCGGAGCCGGAGGCGGAGGAGCGGGCGTCCTCGAGCTCTCCCTCCAGCTCGTCGACGCGGATGCGCAGATCGGCGTTCTCGTCCTGGAGCTCGCCCAGGGCGTCCTCGACCAGGTCGAGGAACTGGTCGACCTCATCCTCGTTGTAGCCGCGCTTGCCGATCGGCGGCTTGCTGAACGCGACGTTGTGCACATCGGCTGGAGTCAACGGCATTGGAGTGTTCCCCTTCACATGTTTTCGGACTTGACACCGCGCGCGGAATCCGCGTTCCCGCGGGGTCCCGTGATCCGGTATCCCCGGCGCACGTGAATACACGGGCCGGCGAGGGCTCAAGTGACGTTACTGTGTATTCCCCGGCCATGCTACAACGTTCACGACGGCAACACACGTCACGCGGACGGAAAATCGCCACGTGAGGCATACCCCGCCCCGCCGGAATCCACTGTGCGGGGGTGTTCCCCGCCGCCCGGTCCGCCGAACGGCGACGCGCGGCGACCCCGGAGATGGGACCGCCGCGCGGGCGTCGCCTCCCGGCCGCAGGTGCGGCGCGGAGGAGGTCTCAGATCGCGGAGAACGGCGCGAGGAGCATCCGGACGATCATGAGGACGAAGAACAGGACCAGCACCGAGATGTCCAGCCGCACCGCCCCCATCGGCATCGACGGGATGATGCGCCGTACCAGCTTCACCGGCGGGTCGGTGACCGTGAACACCACCTCGCCGATGGTCGAGAACACGCGGCCCGGCCGCCAGCTCCTGGAAAACGACTCGATCATCTCGATGATGATGCGCACCAGGAGGAGGTAGGTGAACAGCTGGACCAGGATGTAGAGGACGGAGAAGAGGACCTGCACGGGGCGTCAGCCTAGCCGCTCAGGGCGTCACGTCGGGCATCGGCCAGTTCGACGCCCTCCGGCAGCAGCGTGAAGACGTTGCCGTCGGCCTCGATGCGGCCGCGCAGCGCGAAGGACAGGCCGGCGGCGAAGTCGATGTAGCGCTTGCGCTGCTCCATCGGCAGCTCGGCCAGGTCGAAGGTCACGATGTCGCCGTCGCGGAAGCGCTCGCCGATCTCACGTGCCTCGGAGTACTTGTCGACGAAGTCGGCCTGCGGCGTGATGTGGTGGTGCAGCGGGCGGCGCGGCGCCAGGACCTCGTCCTCGAAGCGCTCGGCCGGATAGGGCGCGTAGTCGTCCTCGTACTCGTCGTAGCCGCGGTCGTCGGCGTAGGAGCCATGGTCGTAGCCGCGATCGGCCTCGTAGTCGTCGCGGGCGTAGCCGCGGTCGTCAGCGTAGTCCCCGGCATCGCGCGCGTCGGCGACGGGCTCCATGCCAAAGTAGCGCTTGACCTGCTGCATGAATTCCGCCATGTCGGTTCCTCCATGGTTGGTATGGTCTGGTTCGGTGCGGTTCCGGGGTTCACCGTATCCCGGACGGGGCGCGCGGGGCGGGTCCGACACGCCCACGCGCCCGGGTTCCGCGGGCGGGTGCGCGGGTGCGGGGCGTCAGCGCGTGAGCATGACGACGCCGGCCTGCCGGCCAGTCACACCCTCGCGCCGGTGGGAGAAGTAGTCGGGGTCGGAGATTGTGCACGACGGCATCGAGTCGATGGCGGTGACGCCCATGCCGTGCAGCTGCCGGATGACTCCGGCGCGGACGTCGACGCCGCTGGTGCCCCGGTCCGTGCGCGTGCGGGAGCCCGGCAGGCGCGCCTCGACATCGGCGGCCATGTCGTCCGGCACCTCGTACATCCGACCCGAGGCCGCGGCGCCGAGTAGCGCATGGATGGAACCCGGCCGGGCGCCGAGGCCGACCATCGCCTCCACGGCACGGGGCACGATGCCGTTGCGCGCGCCGACGCGGCCGGCGTGGACCGCGGCGACGACGCCGGCCTCCTCGTCGGACAGCAGAATCGGCGTGCAGTCGGCGACGAGGACGACGAGCGCCAGACCCGGCGTTGCCGTCACCAGCGCATCGGTGTCCGGCACCGGCGTGCGGCGCGGGCCGTCGACGACGGAGACGTTGACGGAGTGCGTCTGATCCATCCACACGAACCGGTCGGCGGGCACGCCCATGCCCTCGGCGAGCCGGCGGCGGTTGCGCAGCACCGAGTCCGGATCGTCGCCGACGTGCATGCCCAGGTTGAAGCCGTCGTACGGGGGCGCGGAAAACCCGCCGCGGCGGTTCGTCAGAACCTTGCGCACACGGCGGGTCTCGTCGGGGAGTCCGGCGATCACAGGAAACCCGGCAGATCGGGGGCGTCGTCGCCGCGGCGGCCGCGGCCCGACTCGCGGCGACCGGCGTCGCGGCGGTCGCGCTCGGCGGCGCGGTCACGGTTGCCGGTGGTGAACAGGCCGCCGCCGCTGGAGTAGCCGCCGCGGTCGTAGCGATCCTCGTAGCGGTCGTCGCGGCGATCGTCGTAACGCTCCTCGCGGCGCTCCTCCAGGCGGTGCGAGCCGACCTCGTGGCGCGGGGTGAAGCTGTCGGACGGGGCCTCCTGCGGTTCCGGGGCGGCGGGGCGGGCGCCGACCTCAGGGCGGCCGCCGCCCAGGTTGTCGCCGCCGGGGACGCCACGCGGGGCGGACTCGGCCTGCTGGGGCGCGTCGGTGCGGCGCGCGGTCGGCGCGGCGGAGTTGCCGTTGTCGATGTCGAAGCCGGTGGCGACGACGGTGATGCGGACCTCGTCGCCCAGGTTGTCGTCGAGGATCGAGCCGAAGATGACGTTGGCGTCCTCGTCGGCGCGGTCGGAGATGATGCTCGAGGCTTCATGCAGCTCCAGCATGCCCAGGTTGGAGTCGGCTGCGATGGAGATGAGGACACTCGTCGCACCATCCATGGAGGACTCCAGCAGCGGGGAGCTGATGGCCATCTCGGCGGCCTTGACCGCGCGGCCCTCGCCGGAGGCGGCGCCGACGCCCATGAGGGCGGAGCCGGCGTCGGCCATGACGGAGCGGACGTCCGCGAAGTCCATGTTGACGATGCCCGGTGTCGTGATGAGGCCCGTGATGCCCTGCACGCCGTTGAACAGCACCTCGTCGGCGACGCGGAACGCGTCGAGGACGGAGAGGTTCGGCTCGCCGATCTCCAGGAGGCGGTTGTTCGGGATGGAGATGAGCGTGTCGCAGGCCTGGCGCAGCTTGACGATGCCCTCGTCGGCCTGGCGTGCGCGGCGCCGGCCCTCGAAGGAGAACGGGCGCGTGACGACGCCGACCGTCAGGGCGCCCAGCTTCTTCGCGATCTCCGCGACGACCGGGGCGGCTCCGGTGCCGGTGCCGCCGCCCTCGCCGGCGGTGACGAAGACCATGTCCGCGCCCTCGATGACGGCCGCGATCTCGTCCTTGTGGTCCTCCGCCGCCTGGCGGCCGACCTCCGGGTTCGCGCCGGCGCCGAGGCCCCGGGTGGACTCGCGGCCGATTTCCAGCTTCACGTCAGCCTCGGAGAGCAGCAGCGCCTGGGCATCGGTGTTGATGGCGATGAACTCGACGCCGGTCAGGCCCTCCTCCACCATGCGGTTGACGGCGTTGACGCCACCACCGCCGACGCCGATGACCTTGATGATCGCGATGTAGTTGCTCGCGGACAGCGAGCTGTCGTCCTGGTTCTTCGGGGAGGTCATGGTCGTGGTCTCGCCCTTCCTGTGCTGTTCCTGGCCTGCATGTTCATCCGCCGCACCCGGGGCCCGCGCCTCCGCCGGGGGCGGACACGGCGGGTGCCTGCTGTCGGCGCCCATTGTCCCCCACTGCCGGGGGTTGACCGGATTTTCCGGACCCCGGCGTGTTGCGCACCCTCAAGTGGGCCGTGAGGGTTAGGC
>JAEWGK010000238.1 GCA_023388385.1 Actinomycetes bacterium
TCTCGAAGCCACACGCGTCACGGATTTCGTCGGGGTGCAGGGAGCCCGCCAGCAGGTGCGCTCCGCCCCACCGGCGGACCGTCGCGACCGACTGGGCGGGATCGTGCTCGTCGGCGATGTCCCCGACGATCTCCTCGATGAGGTCCTCGAGGGTGATGATCCCCGCGGTCCCGCCGTACTCGTCGACGACGACGGCGAACTGCAAGGGGTGGTTGCGCAGCTCGCGCATGAGCGGGTCGAGGGTCATCGACTCGGACACGACGAGGATCTTCTCCGTCAAATCCCGGGCCGGGGTAGTCGCGCGTTCGTCGTGCGGAACGGACAGCAGGCGGTTGTAGTGGACGACGCCGACGACGTCGTCGACGCCGCGCTCGCCCATGACGGGGAAGCGGGCGTGGCCGGTCTTGCCGACCATCTCCAGGACCTCCGCGACGGACTCGTCGTCGACGAAGCGCACGCGCGGGCGCGGCGTCATGACGTCGGCGGCGGTGCGGTTGCCGAATTCGATGGACCGGGCGACGAGCTCCGCGGTGGCGGAGTCGAGCGTGCCCTCGTCGCCCGAGCGGCTGACCATCGCGCGCAGCTCCTCGGCCGTTCGGGCGTTGGCCACCTCCTCCTCGGGGTTGAAGCCCAGCTGGCGCAGGACCCAGTTGGCGGACCCGTTGAGCATCTTCACCAGCCAGCCCATAAGGAACATGAACACCAGCTGTGGCCGGACCACGAGCTTCGCGACGCGCATCGGCTGCGCGATGGCCCAGTTCTTCGGGACGAGCTCGCCAAACACCATCTGGGTGAACGTCGCGATGAGGAACGCGGCGGTCGTGGCGATGCCGGCGGCCGCGGCCCCGTCCATCCCCGTCAGCCCCAGGCCCTCCGTGAGGATGACGCCCAGCGACGGGCCGGTCAGGAAGCCCACGACCAGGCTGGTCAGGGTGATGCCCAGCTGCGCGCCGGACAGGTTGGTCGAGGTCTTCTTCAGCGACTTCTCGAGTGTGATGGCGGTCTTGTCGCCCTTTTCCTCGAGGTTGCGGACCTCGTTGCGGTCGACCGTGAGGTAGGAGAACTCCACGGCGACGAACAATGCGTTCGCGAGGATGAGGAGGATGACGGCTATGAGGAGGATGACGGCGGACAGCATTAGCGGCCGTCACCCCCGCAACTTCGGTATTCGTCCGGAGATGGCATGGGCACAGTGTACAAATCGGCGGCCCCGCCGGGGATGCGGGGACCTCGCGCGGCGGGCATTCCGCCCCGTGTTCGCCGTGGGCGATCCGCGACGAGGCGCGGGGGAGACCCTCAGGCCGGGGTGCCGGCGGGGCCCGCGAGCCCCGCAAGCCCCTCGGCCAGCATGACGCCGCCGATGACGATGAAGAGCACCGCGGCGACGGCGTCGATGATCGCCGTCACCCGGCGGATGCGCCGCAGGACCGCTGGATGGGAGGCCGCCACGGCGACGAAGACGAACCACGCGGTGGCCATCGCGAGCATGACGGCGATGAGCATGGCGTACGTGCCGACCCCTGCGTCCTCCGGCAGGAACCGCGTGAACAGGGCCCCGAAGAAGACCAGCGCCTTGGGGTTGGCGGCGTTCGTCGCCAGGCCCGCGGCGAAGGCGCGTGCGGGGCGGTGGCCAGCGTCCGCGTCGTTTTCCGCCGTCGCGCCGGTGGCATCGCCGCCGGCTGCGCCGGGGCCGGACGGGCTGGAGTGACCGTGCCGGTCCACGGCCGTGCGCAGGGTACCGACGCGGGCGCGAAGCCAGGAGCCGACGCCGGAGGCGCCCATCCAGACCAGGAATGCGCCGCCCGCGGTGAGCAGCACCGACATGAGCGACGGCCATGCCGCCAGCAGCGCCCCGATGCCCGCGATGGCGAGCAGCACCCACATCGCGATGCCCGCGACGATGCCGAGGGCCGCGGCGATGGCGCGGGGCCGCGACGACGTCGTCGCCAGCCGGAGCGTCAGCAGCAGATCCGGCCCGGGCGACACCAGTGCCGCGGCCCACGTGAGCAGGAACGTCAGGGTCATGGGCGGCTCCCGTTCGGTCGGTGATCGGGCGGAACCCGCACGATGATACGGGAGCATGCCCTCGATGCGGGATTCCGCCGGCGGCACGGAGGATGGTCACCCTGGCGATGCGCCGCGTCGCCGGGCTGGGGAACGGCAGGCAAGAATGTCATAATGTATATTATCGGACAATGGGCGAGAGGGGGGCTGCCGTCGGGTGCGTCACGGACTCAGGAGCCTGCGCGGCGCGCGGCCTCCTCGTCGGCGATGCGGACGGCGATCTCCTCCCTGAGGCGCTTGTTCTGCCACAGCGTTAGGAGCATGAGCACGACGCCGATACCCGTCAGCAGCCACATCTGCTGCCATGCGACGAAGATGGTGAACGCCGCCAGCGCGACCATGCGGACTCGCCGCGCCAGGAGCATCTTGTCGAAGATCTCCGTACCGCGCCCGACGCCGAAGGCGTTCGCGTCGCCCTGCGCCTGCGTGGCGGATGCCGCGCCGTCGCCGGGCTGCCGGTCGGCCGAGTTTGCTTCGTCACGTTTCTTCTTTGCCCTCATGCGGCCGATCGTGCCCCTCTCGTGGCGGTGATGCAGGTCCGGAAGCTCACCTCTATTACGTCACTGTGACGAAAAGGTGGGTGAGCGCCCGGACATTCGGTGCCGTTTCCGACTATTCCGTGTCCCTACTTCTCCAGGACCAGACGGATGTTGATGTCACCCTCGTCCGCGACCTTGGCGGCCACGAAGTCCGGCGTGCGGACGTTGTAGTCCAGGCGGTTGATGCGCACGATGCCGGACATGAGGACGTTGTCGCCCGTGCGCACGACGTCCATCGGCACGGTGACGTCGTTAGTGACACCGCGGATGGTCAGCCTGCCCGGGACCTCGACGCGGACCATCGAGCCGTCGTCCGGCACCGACGTCAGATCCACCGGGCCCGCGACGTCGAACGTCGCCTCCGGGTACCGATCCGTGCTGAAGATGGTCATGCGGACGTTGATGTCGCGCTTCTCGATGTCCGACTTCAGCGTCGTCATGTCGACCGCGACGTGGCCGGCGGTCAGCTTGTCGTCGGCGACGGTGAACTCGCCCGTCACGCCGTTCGTCGAGCCCGACGTCGTCCGCTCCGAGCCCGGCAGCAGCTCCTGGAACGTGAAGCCGACCTGGGACGTGTGCCCCGAACCCTTCTCGGCCACAGCCCACGTGCCGTTGCGGTCCGTGCTGGCCGGCGGTGCACCCCCCGCGTTGATGCCCTCCGTCTTCGGGCCGTCGCCCGCGATGAGCTTGTACAGAACCGGGCCGACGATGACGATCGCCAGCGCGACCACAGCCACGGCCACGAGGGTCAGCACAGTCTTCTTCATGGTGAATACCCTACCGGCTACCCCAGGTGCTCAAGGCGTCGGGCCAGTTGCACGATGTCCCCGCACATGCCCGCGATCTGCCCCGGATCGGCTCCCTCCAGGACGGCCGTGCGCACGTCCTCCGCAGCACAGCGCAGTTCGAAGAGCCCGTCGCCGAGCCTCTGCGCCTGCTCCCCGGAGAGCCCTCCTTCGGGGGCGACGACGGGTCT
>JAEWGK010000270.1 GCA_023388385.1 Actinomycetes bacterium
CGCGTACACCGCGCTCGCCGGGGACGTTCGCGATGTCGACGGCGATTTCGCGCGTCTCCCCGGGCGCCCAGTCGTCGGGGGCGGCGGTCAGCGCCTCGTAGCGCTTGGCGACGCCGCCCTCCCCGAACATCCGCTGGTACGCCCCGCGCGTGGCCGGGTCGCGGGAGACGAGGAGCAGCCCGGAAGTGAGGCGGTCGAGCCGGTGGAGGCTCACGAGTTCCGGCTCGCCCCGGGCTTCGCGCAGCCGCTGCTGCACCGTCGCACGGCGCAGCCGACCGTTCGGGGTGGAGGCGAGGAACGGCGGCTTGTCGACGACGAGGAGCCGCTCCTCCTCCGCCACCACGACCGGGTCGAAGGGGATGTCGGGTTCGGCGGGGTCCGCCGTGATGGCGGATCCTCCGCCGCCCCGCCGCACGGCGGGGTCGGGCAGCTGGGCGGCGGAGCGGTCCTTCGCCGCACCCCACCACTCGTCGCGGTTGCCCGGGGCACGTCCCATCGAGGCCTCCTCATCACGCGGTCACCGGTATATGGTCTCCACTATGACCGATGCCCAGCGCCCCGATCCGAACCGCCCCGCCCGCACGCCCGGAGAGCGCGACGCGGAGGCCAACCCGGCCACCACCACGACCTCGGCGTACAGCCTGCGGGCCGTCGCGGGGCTGCTCATCATCGTCGTGTTCGGCGGCCTGCCGACGCTGGTCGAGGGCCAGCCGATGTGGGCGGCGCTCGTCGGGCTCATCGGCGTCATCGTCGGCTTCGTCATGCTGGCGATCGCCATCACGAACATCATCCGCATCTCGAAGGCCCGCCGGGGCCGCTGAGGCCGGACGGCGGGCAGGGCCGTCGCCGACGCGATCTACGCGCGGAGGCGGCCGGCGGCGACCTGGATGGCCTCGTCGGAGGCGGTCAGCGCGATGCGGACGTGCTCGGCGCCCTTCGGGCCGTAGAACTCGCCGGGGGCGGCGAGGATGCCGCGCTCGGCCAGCCAGTTGACGGTGTCGCGGCACGGCTCACCGCGGGTGGCCCAGATGTACAGGCCGCCCTCGGAGTCGTCGACGGTGAAGCCCGCGGCCTCGACGGCGGCCTTGAGGACATCGCGGCGGCGTCCGTAGCGGCGGCGCTGGGCGGCCTCCTGGTCGTCGTCGTCAAGCGCGGCGGTCATGGCGTGCTGGATGGGCCCCGGCATCATGAGGCCGGCGTGGCGGCGGGCCTCCGTCAGCTCGCCGATGAGCTCCGCGTCGCCGGCGAACCAGCCGGTGCGGTAGGACGCCATATTGGACGTCTTCGACAGGGAATGGATGGCCAGCAGGCCGGTGACGTCGCCGTCGTTGACGCGCGGGTCCAGGACGGAGACCGCCTCGGCCTCCCAGGACAGGCCCAGGTAGCACTCGTCGGAGGCGACGATGACGCCGCGCTCGCGCGCCCAGCCGACGACCTTGCGCAGGTGGTCGACGCCCAGGACCTTGCCCGACGGGTTCGACGGCGAGTTGAGGTACATGAGCGTCGGCGAGGCCGGACCGAGCTGCGTCAGCGAGTCGGCGCGGACGACGTCGGCGCCGGCGAGCAGCGCGCCGACCTCGTACGTCGGGTAGGCCAGCTCCGGGATGACGACGGTATGGCCGGCGCGGGCGCCGAGCAGGAACGGCAGCCAGGCGATGGCCTCCTTCGTGCCGACGACCGGCAGGACCTGCGAGTCGTCGAGCTCCACCGCGCCGTACCGGCGCGTCAGGGCCTCGCGCAGGGCGCGGCGCAGCTGCGGGCTGCCGATGGTCTGGGGGTAGCCGGGCTCGTCGGCATGCGCCGTCAGGGCCTCGCGGATGGGCTCCGCCACCGGGTCCACCGGCGTGCCGACGGACAGGTCGATGATGCCGTCCGGGTGCGCCTGGGCCGTCTTCTTCGCATCGGCCAGCGAATCCCAGGGGAAATCGGGCAGGAGGCGTGCGGCGGGCGTGCGCTCGCGTCGGACCATGGGGTGCTCCTCGATGACGTGCCGCGGGTGCACGCGGCTCGGACGGTTCCGGTTCAGGATAGGCGACGCCCCGCGGCGCGGGCCGCGGGGCAGCGTGCAAGAGGCTGCGGGAGGGGCTCCGCCCGGGCGCCTACTCCTCCGCCTGCGGCGGGAGCTTGGCGATGAGCTCGTGGTCAAAGTCCTGCGGCCCCAGCTTCGCGGCGCCGCCGGGCGAGCCGAGGTCGACGAAGAAGTCAACGTTCGCGTCGTAGTAGTCCTCCCACTCCTCCGGGAGGTCATCCTCGTAGAAGATGGCCTCGACCGGGCACACGGGCTCACAGGCACCGCAGTCGACGCACTCGTCGGGGTGGATGTAGAGGCTGCGCTTGCCCTCGTAGATGCAGTCGACGGGGCACTCCTCGACGCACGCGCGATCCTTCACGTCGACGCAGGGCTGTGCGATGACATAGGTCATGGGTTAGGCGGACCTTTCAGGATGTCGTGTTTGTTCGTGTCTTTCTATTTTGACCGTTCAGGGTCGTCGGCGCCACCAAGGGCGACCTACGCCCGCGCGATCACGGCTGCGCGGCCCGGCGCAGCAGGGGCCATCCGCCGCCGGCGGTTCCCGCGGCGAGCAGCAGGACCGTCCGGAGCCACGGGCCCAGCGCCTGGTCCCCGCCGAACGGCAGGCCCTGCCAGAGGAGGACCAGCGTGAAGCCGGCAACCCAGGCGATGAGCGGCACTGCGGCAATAATAGACCGCTCGGTCCATAGTAGCGCAGTCCGCGTGATTGTCAGATTCAGCAGGTAGGCGACCGGAATCGTCCACGGCAGCGGAATCGCGGCCGACCCGATGTGGACCCACTGGCCCAAGTAGACGATCTCCAGCAGCAGGCCCATGAGCGAGCCGGCCGTCAGCCACGTCATCGCCATCGGCACTTCGCCACGTGCGAACACCTCGCGGTTCTGGCTGCGCTCCGGGTCACCCCAGTGCCGCTCCTCGCCGGTCCCGACCATCGGCATCAGGCACCCTCCCCGTCCGCGGCCGCGTCGCCGTCCGCGCGGCGCGTGCGTGACGACGGCGCCCCCGCCCCCTCCAGCACCGCCGCCAGATCCGAGGGACCGGCCGTCCCCCACCGGTAGTGCTCCATCGGGGTGACGGGCTGGCACAGCAGGTTGGACAGCGCCCACACGGCCGCCGCGCGGCCCGAGGCGTCGTGCGCCCCACGGGCCGGGATCGGGTTCACCGCCGAGACGCGGCCGTCGGCGATCCACACCTGGGTCGCATGGGCGCCCATTGCGGAGACCTTGGCGGCGAGGTCGGCGTCATCGAGCACGATCTCCACCTGGCCGGCTCCCGAGGCGATGTCGTCGACTCCGGCACGCTTCCAGCCCACCGGGACCTGCGTGATGGCGTCGAGCCCGGCGGCCAGCGCCGCGCGGTCCGTCACGGCCCACAGGGTGCGGAAGAGGGCGTCGTCGTCGACGGCACGCAGACGGGCGCAGGCCTCCACGGTGATGTCGTGGGCGCGGACGTGATCCGGGTGTCCGTAGCCGCCGTCGGCGTCGTACGTGACGACGAGATGCGGGCGCAGCCGCGCCAGCTCCGCCACGAGATCCTCCACGGCCGCGTCGCCCGAGCGGACGAAGCAGCGCGGATCGTCGTTCGTCGGCGCACCGGCCATGCCCGAGTCGCGGTAGCGCCCCGGCGCACCGAGGTGACGCGGCAGGTGGCCCGGCCCGTTGACGCCGAGGGCCGCCAGCGACGCCGCGAGCTCGTGGACGCGGAAGCCGCCCAGCTGGTCGGAGGCGTCGGCGACGAGGCCCTGGTAGGGCTCGCCGATGACCTCCCCCAGCTCGCCCAAGGTGCACGTGACGACGTCGACGGCGGCGCCGCGCCGCGCCAGCTGCGCGAGCAGGCCGCCGGTCCAGATCGCCTCATCGTCGGGGTGGGCGTGCACGGCGACGACGCGCAGGCCGGCGAGGTCGTGGGCGGGGCGGGTGGTCCGGTCGGTCATCGCTCCTCCTCGGTGCGGGGGCGGTCGGCGGCGGGTTCCGGCGCGACGGTGGTGCCGGACGGGGTCGCGGGGGCCGGCGTCGTGGACGGGGCCTCCTCCGGGTCGACGCGGACCCAATGCGGGGCGTTCATGAACACGCCCTCCAGCGGGGCCGAGGCCCACTGGCGCGGCGACGTGCCGCGGTCGTCGCGCATTCCGGGGCCGACGACGGTCAGCGTGGAGTCGGCGACGATGGGCAGCTCGACGGCCTCCGAGCCCACGATGTGCTCGGCGACCTCCGAGCCGGCGGCGGTGCCGTGGCGATCCAGCAGCTGCTCGAGCTCCGGGGAGCACAGGCCCGACAGGTTCGCGCCGCGCGCGACGTCGGGGCCGTTGCCGCCGCCGGACTTCAGCGGGGCGCCGCCGGGGACCTCGGCGGTTTCGGTGCCGCCGGAGGTCGTCTCGGTGACCGGGGAGGAGGTCGCCGTGGAGGTGTCGCCGTCCCCGGTGCCCTCCCCGTCCTGCCGCTCGACGTCACGGCGGGCGCCGCGGTCCGGTTCGTGGGATTCGCGAGTCGGCGACGGGCAGGAGAAGCGGTCGGCGACGCCAAGCATCGACTCCACCTGATCGACCCAGGCCACGACGAGGTCGACGTCGCCGTGCGGCAGCAGCGCGCCGGCGACCTCCTCCGCCGGTTCGGCGCTCACGGCAGCCGGCACGCCCGCGGAAGTGAGCTGATCGGCGATGGCGCGGGCGGCTGCCACGGCCGCGGAGTCGCCCACGACGCCGATGACCAGAGGCCTGTCCGGCGTCGCGCCGACGGGCCCGTCCAGCGTGCCCATCAGCGGCGGTGGAATGTCCAGGCCGCTCGTGCGGCCGGTGGCGACGGCGGCGACGGTCGGGACGTCGACAAGCCGCAGCACTGCGCGGCGGGCTGCCGCGTCAGGCAGCAGCGGCGAGGTGACGTTGGCCTGCAGCGTGAGCATCCGCGGGCGGGCCTCCAGCAGGACGGTGGCGCCGGGGACGGACCCGTAGGTCAGCCCGGTCGTCTCCTCCGGCCGGACGAACGCCGCCTGGAGCTGGTCCGTGCGCATCTGCTCGGCGCCGTCGACCGGCCCGCGGTCGTGGCGGATGATGATGCGCTCCGTCAGCGGCGGCTCGGCGCCCCAGAAGCGGCTGTTGCGCACCAGGCGGATCTCGCGGCGGCCGACGTCGACGGACTCGGCGACGTACGTCGAGCCCGAAGCCACGATGGCGGTGTCCATCACATCCGCGAAGGACCGGCCGGTCGGGCGCAGCAGGTGGCTCGGCAGCAGGTGGTCGAAGAGGGTCCGCCACTGCGGCAGCGGCCCGGCGATGTCGACGTCGACGGTGCGGCCGCCGTCGCTGACCTGGATGGACCGGATCGCCTCGTACGCCGCTGCCTCGCGGACGCCGGGGGTGGCGATCATGCCCTCGTGCAGGTAGCGGAAGTCCGCGCCGGAGATGGGGGTGCCGTCGGACCACTGCGCCTCCGGCGCGATGACGTACCGGATGCGGAATGACGAGGAGTGCACGGCCCGCTCCCCCAGCGTGCCGGTGAGCTGGCGGCCGGTCTTCGGGTCCACCGGGCCGGCGGAGTCGAGGAGGTCCGTGTTGCGCGTCAGCCCGGTGGCCAGCCCTCCGCCGGCCGGCGCGGCGGGGACGAAGGCGCTCGGCAGCGTCAGCGATGCCACCAGGTCGGTCACCGGCGTGGCGTCGGCGGCCATGTGGGGGTTGAATCCCTCGCCGAAGTCGTCGACGCCGACGTGCAGCTCGAGGGCCGGGTCCTCCGGATCGACGGGGCCGGCGGGGACGTCGGCGCCCGGGGCGGCCTCATCCTCCACCAGCGGGGCGTCATCGGGGTTGGCCATGCACGACGACGCGAGGGCCGCCGCGGCCAGTATGGCCGCGGCGGGCCTGACGCGGCGCCCCGCTCGTCGACGGGCGCGGTTCACCATGCCCCCGAGCTTAGGTGCTCGCCTACGAGTTGCGGTTACGGGCCTTCTCGCGGGAGCGGGCGCGGGCGCGCTCGGTGGCGTTGAGCAGGACCTTGCGCACGCGGATGGCGTCGGGGGTGACCTCGACGCACTCGTCGGCGCCGCAGAACTCCATCGCCTCGTCCAGGGAGAGCTTGTGGGCCGCGGCGAGCGTGACGGTGGCGTCGGCGGTGGCCGAGCGCATGTTCGTCAGCTTCTTCTCCTTGGTGATGTTGATGTCCATGTCCTCGTCGCGCGGGTTCTGGCCGACGACCATGCCCTCGTAGGCCTCGTCGCCCGGCTCCACGAAGAAGCTGCCGCGGTCGGCGAGCTGCATGAGCGCGTATGCGGTGATCTGGCCGGAGCGGTCGGCGACCAGGGAGCCGGTGATGCGGTCCTTGATCTCGCCGGCCCACGCGTCGTAGCCCGCGGAGTAGTGGTTGGCGATGCCGGTGCCCTTCGTCTCCGTGAGGAAGGTCGTGCGGAAGCCGATGAGGCCGCGCGACGGGACGATGAACTCCATGCGGACCCAGCCGGAGCCCTGGTTGCCCATGTGCTCCATGCGGCCCTTGCGGGCGGCCATCAGCTGGGTGACGGCGCCGAGGTGCTCCTCCGGCACGTCGATGGTCAGGTGCTCGTACGGCTCCTGCAGCTGGCCGTCGACGGTGCGGGTGACCACCTGGGGCTTGCCGACGGTGAGCTCGAAGCCCTCGCGGCGCATCGTCTCGACGAGGACGGACAGGGCCATCTCGCCGCGGCCCTGCACCTCCCACGCATCCGGGCGCTCGGTCGGCAGGACGCGCAGGGAGACGTTGCCGATGAGCTCCTGGTCCAGGCGCGCCTTGACCATGCGTGCGGTCAGCTTGTCGCCGCCGCCGCGGCCGGCCATCGGGGACGTGTTGACGCCGATGGTCATGGAGATGGCGGGCTCGTCGACGGTGATGCGCGGCAGCGGATCGACGTGCTCGGGGGTGCAGAGGGTGTCGCCGATCATGATCTCGTCGATGCCGGAGATGGCGGCGATGTCGCCCGCGATGGCCTCGTCTGCCTGGACGCGCGTGACGCCGACCGTCGTCAGCAGCTCGGCGACCTTGGCGTTCTTGACGTGCTGGTTGCCGTCCGAGTCGTAGTGGATCCAGGCGACCTGCTGGCCCTTGCGGATGCGGCCGGAGTGGATGCGGATGAGGCCGATGCGGCCGAGGAAGGAGGAGGAGTCCAGGTTGGTGACCTGGGCCCGCAGCGGGCCGTCGACGGTGGCGGACGGCTCCGGGAGCACCTCGCGGATGACGTCGAACAGCGGCTGGAGGTTCTCGGAGTCCGGCAGCTGGCCGTTGCCCGGGTTCTCCGTGGACGCGCGGCCGGCGCGGCCGGAGGCGTAGAGCACCGGCAGCTCGAGGTTGCGCTCGGCGGCCTCGGCGGCATCCGGGTCCTCGACGGTGGAGGCGAGCTCCAGCAGCAGGTCCTGGGCCTCCTCGACGACCTCGTCGATGCGGGCGTCCGGGCGGTCGGTCTTGTTGACGCAGATGATGACGGGCATGGAGGCGGCCAGCGCCTTGCCCAGCACGAAGCGGGTCTGCGGCAGCGGGCCCTCGGAGGCGTCGATGAGCAGGACGACGCCGTCGACCATCGACAGCGCGCGCTCGACCTCGCCGCCGAAGTCGGCGTGGCCCGGGGTGTCGATGACGTTGATGATGAGGTCCTGGCCGTCGGCGCCTTCGCCCTTGCGGCGGATGGCAGTGTTCTTGGCCAGGATCGTGATGCCCTTCTCCTTCTCCAGATCACCGGAGTCCATGACGCGGTCGGCAATCTCTCCGTGGTCGCCGAAGGCGCCCGACTGCTCGAGCATGGCGTTGACGAGGGTGGTCTTGCCGTGGTCGACGTGGGCGACGATCGCGACGTTGCGGAATTCGGTGGCTGTCACTGGAGGGGTGCTCCTTCGGGGAGGTCGGGAGGGCGCCGCGCCGATCAGGCGGGCGACGGGCCCGGGCGCCGCGCGCAGCCGGGAACCGTGGTCGGGGCAACGATACTCCGGGCCCCGGCCCCCGCGCGATTCCGGAGAAGCCGCGACGGGGCCGCGTCCGAAGCGGCCGCGCCCAGCGGACGCGGGCCGGATGGCGGTCCAGGACTTCCGGCCGGCGCGCTTTCCCGATACCATCAGTCACGTCAGCACCATCAATCACGCCCCTCACAACCTTTCGTGTTCGACGTAAAAATGGCTCGGTTTCCCTGCGGAAACGGAGCCTGACATAATAGAGTCCTGAAAACAGCCGGACGGACGCCGTCCGCCGCACGTCCGCACGCAGTTCGAATTTCCACCGAGGAGACGCTCATCATGACCTCCACCCTCCGCAAGACCGCCCGCCGCGCCGCGGTCGTCGCCGGTGCCGCCACCCTGCTGTCCGGCCTCGCCGCGCCGGCCGCCGTCGCCAACCCGCTCGAGTCCGGGTCCGACGCCATCCCCGCCGACTACGCCGAGCAGGTCCAGTCCGTGCTCGACCGGGCCGGCATCCCGTCCGACATCCGCGAGAAGCTGGAGAGCGGCCTCGCGTCCCTCACCGGCGGCTCCTCCGCCGGAGAGGACGAGAAGGGCGAGGGCGAGGGCCTCATCCCGGAGAACGGCCCGAAGATCAACCAGTTCCTGCCGATGATCTCCCCCAAGTGCATCAACGGCGAGACCCCGTCCCTGGGCCTGGCCACCTCCATCCCGGGCCCGGCCCACCTGCCGCTGCCGGGCATCCCGTCCGGCCAGTCCGGCTTCGTCTTCACCGGCATGGGCACCCAGGGCCTCGCCGAGACCCAGGAGCTGACCATGAAGGTCCACTGGATCAACCCGCTGGACGGCAAGTGGGGCACCACCGTCCTGGATCGCACCGACCTGAACCCGGACGGCCCGGGCACCGTCTGGGGCGTCGGCGAAACCGGCTCCGGCCTGGTCCTCGCGGTCATCGAGGGCGGCATCACCGCCGCCGAGCAGTCCGGCCCGGCCAACTGCACGTACTCCCCGTCCGCCGCGGTCATCCCGGTGAAGTAGCCCGGCGGACCACCGCGACGGACCCCGGCCACGGCCCCCCCCCCCCACCAAACCCTGCCGGCGGGGCGCCCCCCCCAGTTACCGCCCCCCCCA
>JAEWGK010000113.1 GCA_023388385.1 Actinomycetes bacterium
AAGGACAGGCGCCCGGTGGCTAGCAGCAGCCACGTGCGCGGATCGCACTCGACGACGTTCGGCGGCGTGCCGCGCGTGTGCCGCGGGCCGTCGATGCACTGCACCGCCACGAACGGCGGCACGCGCAGCTCCACCGCGTGGCCCGGCGCCTCCTGGGCCAGCATCCGCGCCGACTGCCGCACCGCGTCGGCGAGCGCGGCGCGACTGGGGCGCGGGGCGTCCGCGTCCTCCAGCCAGCCGGAGACGGCGGCGACGGCGGAGCGGCAGGCGGCGGGATCGATCTGGCGGGCCATGGCGCCCATCATGCCAGCGGGGGGAAGGCCGGGCCGCGGGCTGCTGCGGCGGGCGGCGTCGTCTGTCCGCGGATCACCGGCGTGCCGACGACGGGAACCGGAGTACCCTCCCTGACATGCCCAGTTCCTCCGTGACCCTCCGTTTCCTCGCGGCCCCCACCGACGTCCTGATGGCGGGCTCGACCAGCGTCCACGGCGGCCGCGTGCTGCAGTGGATCGACAAGGCGGCCTACGCCTGCGCCGTCGGCTGGTCCGGCCAGTACTGCGTCACCGCGTACTTCGGCCACATCCACTTCACCCGCCCCATCCCGTCGGGCCACATGGTGGAGGTGCGCTCCAAGGTCGCGTACACCGGCCGCACGTCCATGCACATCGTCAACGAGGTCTTCAGCGCCAACCCCCGCACGGGCGAGTACACGCGCGCCGCGGACTGCGTCGTCATCTTCGTGGCGATGGACGAGGACCGGAAGCCCACCGAGGTCCCCAAGTGGGTCCCGAAGACCGCCGAGGAGATCCGCCGCGAGGAGGCCGCGAAGGCGCGCTTCGACCTGCGCCGCGACATCGAGGCGTCGATGCGCGCCCAGAACTACTCCGCGGACTCCTCCGCCCCGAAGCTGGTCACGCGCTTCCTGGCGAAGCCGTCCGACGTCAACTGGGGCGGCAACGTCCACGGCGGCACCGCGATGGAGTGGATCGACGAGGCCGCGACCGCCTGCACCATGAACTGGGCGGGCCGCAACACGCTGTCGGTGTATGCCGGCGGCATCCGCTTCTACAAGCCCATCAAGATCGGCGACCTCATCGAGGTCCGCGCCCGCCTGCTGCGCACCGGCCGCACGTCGATGCACATGAGCGTCCACGTGTTCTCCGGCGAGCCGCGCAAGGGCCTCGGCGGCCTGGAGAAGGCCCTGCACTCCTCCATGACCTACGTCGCCGTCGACGAGGACCTCAAGCCCCAGCCGGTCCCCCACTTCGAGCCGGTCACCGACGAGGACAAGGCGCTCGCCGCCCACGACCTCGAGCTCAAGGCCCTGCGCGACAAGTACGACCCGCCGTCGCTCATCGAGCCCGAGGAGTAGGCCGTGGCCACGGGGACCGCGGGTTCCGGGGCCGCTCGCATCACGCTGTCGGCGGTGTTCGCCGTCGCGTACTCCACGTGGGCGCTCGAGGCGGTGCTTGACGACGGCGTGAGCCCCCTCTGGGGCTACGCCTCCGAGCTTGCGGCCAGATCCGAGCCGTACGGGCATGTCTTCGCCGCGTCTGACCGGGTGGCCGGGGTAATCGCCGTTGTGGTGGGGCTCCTGTGGCTGGTGCGGCGGCCGCCTGCGCGCGTGGCGGCGGCCGGTTTCGTCGTCTGGGGGGCCGCGACCGTCGCCGACTCGATCGCGCGTCTGCCCCATGTCGAGGTCACCCCGGATCGCCTGGGCTGGCGGCCGGGGCCGCTCCAGTGGCCTGGCCCGGACGGAGGGGCCGGTGCTGCCGCCTCCGGTGTCACGGACCTGTCGCATGTCCCGTCAGCCGGGACCGTGCACGCCATTGCCTCATCGGTGGCGCAGATGGGGCTCGTCGTCGCCGTGGTCGGGCTGGCACTGGCCGTTCCGGCGATGCGCCGGGGCGCCGGCGGCGTGCTCACCGGGGCGGCGCTGCTCTTCGCCGTGTTGACGAGCATCACCGCCACGCTGTTCGAGATGGTCGGCGTGAACCTGGTTCTCGGCCTGTGGCAGCGGCTATGCCTCGCGGCGGCGTCGACTGCCGTCGTCGTCGCGGCCGTCGCGGACGTGCACGGCGGGCGGGACGCTACGGGCGGCGGTGGCGCACGGCGGGGACGGCGTCCTGCGCGGCCTCACCGTAGGCGTCGATGAAGCGGGAGAAGAGGTCGAGGAAGTCTCCGGCACGCTCCCCCAGCGCCGCGAGCCCGACCTCGTTCGGCCCGAGCCTGAAGCGGAGATTCTCCTCCAGCACGGCATACCCCACGGGCGTCGCCCGGAAGACATGGGCGCGGAGGCCCTCGACGTCGTGACGCTCCAGCAGGCCCGCCTGCTCCGCGGCATTGACCTGGCGGTTGACGGTCGACTGCTCGCGGCCGAGCTCGTCGGCGAGCTGCCGTATGGTCCGGCCTTCGCCGTCTCGGAGCAGCCACAGGAGCCGCATCTCCGCGGCGCCCGCGGTCAGCCGGGCCTCGGTGGTCCGCTGGTGCTGGCCCAGGCGCGCCAGCAGCCCGGCGAGCACGATCGAGCGGTCGGCGTCGTCACGCGCTTCGGTCATGGCGTCTCCTTCCCCGCGTCGCGTGGACCGGAGCCCGCGTTGCCGGGCCCCGGCTCATGTGCAGAGCACGGAGCTTGCTACTGATATGTACCGTACATACATAGTCATCCAGCGGCCAACCGCCACCCCGTCACCACCCCGGAGGTCCCATTGAGCAATGTGCAGGTCACCCGGGCGAGCCGATCCGCCGATGCCGTCCAGGCGCCCCGCGGCGTGCGCAACCCCGTCTTCGTCATCGCCGTCCTGGCGTTCTCCAGCCTCTGCGCCTCGCTGATGCAGTCGCTGGTCATCCCGATCCAGTCCTCGCTGCCGACGTTCCTGAACACCTCGCCGGCGAACGCGTCGTGGGTCGTCACCTCAACGCTGCTCGGCGCCGGCGTCGCCATGCCGGTGGCCGGCCGCCTCGCCGACATCCTGGGCAAGAAGAAGGTGCTGGTCATCTCAGGCTGCATCCTGATCATCGGCACGCTCATGTGCGCCGTATCCAGCATCTTCAGCGTGGTCATCCTCGGCCGAGTGCTGCAGGGATTTGCCATGGGCTACATCCCCGTCGCCATCTCGATGGTCCACGAGGTCGCCCCGCGACACATGGTCAACGCCGCAGTGGCGACCATCTCCGCGACGCTAGGAGTCGGCGGCTCCATCGGCCTGCCGCTGGCCGCATGGGTCGCGCAGTACGCCGACTGGCACGCGCTGTTCTGGCTGGCGTTCGGTCTCGCCGTCGTCCTGACAGGCCTGACCGTGTTCGTGTTGCCGACGACCGCGGGCCGCGGCGGCGGCCTGGACCACGTCGGCGCCATCGGCCTGGCCATCGCGCTGGTCGCGGTGCTCGTCGGCTTCTCAAAGGCCAACGAGTGGGGCTGGGGCTCCGGCATCACGTGGGGCCTCATCGGCGGCGGCGTCATCGTCTTCGCCATCTGGTCCCTCTGGGAGCTGCGCCAGGAGTCCCCGCTGGTCAACCTGCGCACCTTCGGCCACCTGCCCATCCTGCTGACCAACCTGGCGGCGCTGATGGCCGGCATCGGCCTGATGTCCCAGTCCATCGTCGTGCCGCAGCTGCTGCAAATGCCCGAGGTCACCGGCTACGGCCTGGGCCAGACCATCCTTCAGGCCGGCCTGTGGATGGCCCCCGGCGGCCTCATGATGATGGCATTCTCCCCCGTCTCCTCCCGCATGCTGTCCTCCATCGGCGGCCGCCCGACGCTGGCGATCGGCATGTTCGTCGTCGCCGCCGGCTACGTCTTCGCCGCCCTGATGACGGACGCCCCGTGGAAGCTCATGGTCGCCACCTGCATCTCCTCCGCGGGCGTCGGCATCGCGTACGCCGCCATGCCGTCCATCATCATGGAGCACGCCCCGCGATCCGAGACGGGATCCTCGGTCGGCGTCAACGCGCTCATGCGCTCCGTCGGCACGACCGTCGCCGGCGCGCTCATGGCCATCGTGCTCACCAGCTCCACGATGCAGCTGGCCCCGAACACCCCGCCGATCCCGACCCACGGCGCGTTCCTGTGGTGCTTCTCCATCGGCGCCGGCGCCGCCCTGGCCGCCACGCTGCTGGCGCTGGCGGTGCCGAAGGCCCGTGAGCCGCACCACCGGCTGACGTAGCGGACCCCGCCCCCGTTCACCGGTCCACGCCCGCGGGCCCATCGAGACGCGACTGCCTGCCCGGACGCGGACAGGGGTGCCCGGAACGGGTCCGGGCCCGGCCATGGCGGCCGGGCCCGGGTGCGGCGGGAGGGCGCGGACTACTCCGCGGCCTCTGCCGCCCCAGCGTCGGTGGCATCCAGCTCCGGGTCCACCTCGGCCTCGACGACGGAGTTGGCGCCGGCGGCGTGCGCGAACAAGCGCGGCAGCGTGGAGCGCCAGGCCTCCTCGAGCTCCGCGACGGGGATGGTGAACTCCGCACCACCGGTGACGCGCAACTCCGGCTCCGCGGTGACGCGGCCGATGCGGACGGCCGGGACGCCGACCTCCTCCGCGCGCGCGGCCAGCGCCTCGGCGCGGTCCGCGGTGACGGCGACGAGGGCACGGGACGCGGACTCGGAGAACAGCGCGACGAACGGATCGGCGGCGACGGCGGAGAGATCGACCTCGGCGCCGCGGCCGGACTGCACGAGCGCCTCGACCAGGACCTGCGCCAGGCCGCCCTCGGACAGGTCGCGGGCGGCGGAGGCCATGTGGGCGCCGTCGCGGGCGATGGTGCCGTGGAAGAACTCCACCAGACGCTCCTCGTCGGACAGGTCGACCTGCGGCGGCAGACCGCCGAGGGCGTCGTGGGCGACCTGCTGCCAGATGGAGCCGCCGAACTCGTCGCGGGTCTCGCCGAGCAGGAACAGCACCTCATCGTCCGCGGTGCCGAGGCGGCCGCCGATGGCGTGGGCGACGTCGTCCATGATGCCGAGCACGGCGATGACCGGGGTCGGCAGGATCGGGTCGTCGCCCGTCTGGTTATAGAACGACACGTTGCCGCCGGTGACCGGCACCGCGAGCTCCGCGGCACCGTCGGCCAGTCCGCGGACGGCCTCGGCGAACTGCCACATGACGTCGGGGTTCTCGGGCGACCCGAAGTTCAGGCAGTTGGACACGGCGTAGGGCTTCGCGCCGGTGACGGCGACGTTGCGGTGCGCCTCCGCGAGCGCCAGGCGGGCACCGGCGCGGGGGTCGAGCTTGGTGTAGCGGCCGGAGGCGTCGGTGGCGACGGCGATGCCGCGGCCCGTCTCCTCGTTGACGCGCAGGACGCCGGCGTCGGAGTCCAGGGCGGCGACGGTGTTGCCGCGCACATAGCGGTCGTACTGCTCGGTGATGTGTGCGCGGGAGCACAGCGCCGGGGAGGCGGCCATGTCCAGCACCAGCTGCCGCAGCGCATCGGTGGCCGGGCGTTCCAGCCGCGGATCCTCCTGCAGCGCGTCCTGCCACTCCGGGCGGGCGTAGGGGCGGTGGTAGGTCGGGCCCTCATCCGCGATGGTCTTCGGCGGGGCGTCGACGACGACCTTGCCGCCGTGCTTCACGACGAGGTGCTCGCCGTCCGTCACCACGCCGATGTCGGACGCGATGACGTCCCACTTCGCGCAGATCTCCATGAAGCGATCGACATCCCCGGGCTTGACGACGGCGCACATGCGCTCCTGCGATTCCGAGGACAGGATCTCGGCGGCGGTCATGTTCTCGGCGCGGAGATGGACCTTGTCCAGGTCGATCTCCATGCCGCCGTCGCCGGAGGCCGCGAGCTCGGAGATAGCGCAGGACAGGCCCGCACCGCCGAGATCCTGGATGCCGACGACGACGCCGGCCTTGTACAGGTCCAGGCAGCACTCGATGAGCACCTTCTCGGCGAACGGGTCGCCGACCTGGACGGCGGGGAGCTTGCGCTCCGCGCCCTCCTCGAAGGTGTCGGACGCCAGGACGGACACGCCGCCGATGCCGTCCAGGCCCGTGCGGGAGCCGAACAGGATGACGCGGTTGCCCTCGCCGGAGGCGAACGCCAGGTGCAGGTCGTCAACCGGCAGGACGCCGACGCACAGGGCGTTGACCAGCGGATTGCCGGCGTAGGAGGCGTCGAAGACGGTCTCGCCGCCGATGTTCGGCAGGCCCAGGCAGTTGCCGTAGCCGCCGACGCCGGAGACGACGCCCGGCAGGACCCGCTGGGTGTCCGGGGCGTCGGCCGGGCCGAAGCGCAGCTGGTCCATGACGGCGACCGGGCGGGCGCCCATGGCCATGATGTCGCGGACGATGCCGCCGACGCCGGTGGCGGCGCCCTGATACGGCTCGACGTAGGAGGGGTGGTTGTGGGACTCGACCTTGAAGGTGACGGCCCAGCCGTCGCCGATGTCGACGACGCCGGCGTTCTCGCCGATGCCCGCGAGCATCTTCTCCTTCATCGCGTCGGTCGTGGTCTCGCCGAAGTAGCGCAGGTGCACCTTCGACGACTTGTAGCTGCAGTGCTCCGACCACATGACGGAGTACATGGCCAGCTCGGCGTCGGTGGGGCGGCGGCCGAGGTGCTCGCGGATGCGGGCGTACTCGTCCTCCTTCAGGCCCAGCTCGGCCCAGGGCTGCTCCTGGCCGGGGGTCGCGGCGGCGTTGTCGACGGTGTCGTCGTGGACGTGGATGTCGGTCATGGTGGCTTCTCCTCCCGCGTCCGGCTAGGCGCCGACGTGGGCGACGGCGGACAGGAACAGCTCGAGTCCGTCGAGCGACGGTCCGGTGAGCTTCTCGACGGCGTGCTCCGGGTGCGGCATGAGGCCGACGACGCGGCCGTCCGCGCTGCACACGCCGGCGATGTCGTTGACGGAGCCGTTGGGGTTCTCGCGGTAGCGGAAGACCACGCGGCCCTCCTCCTCCAGCTCCCGGATGGTGTCGGGGGCGGCCTGGAAGCGGCCCTCGCCGTGCTTCGACGGGATGAGGATGCCCTGGCCCTCCTCCAGCGAGTTCGTCCACGCCGTGTCCGTGTTCTCCACGGTGAGGACGAGGTCGCGGCACACGAAGTGCAGGCCCTCGTTGCGGGTCAGGGCGCCCGGCAGCAGACCCGCCTCGGTGAGGATCTGGAAACCGTTGCAGATGCCCAGCACCGGCATGCCCGCGTGGGCGGCGCCGATGACGGACTGCATGACGGGGGCGAGCGCCGAGATGGCGCCCGAGCGCAGGTAGTCGCCGTAGGAGAACCCGCCCGGGACCACGACCGCGTCGACGCCCTTCAGGTCCGCGTCGGCGTGCCACAGCTCCACGGCCTCCGCGCCGGCCAGGCGCGCGGCGCGGGCCGCGTCGACGTCGTCGAGGGTGCCGGGGAAGGTGATGACGCCAATCTTCGCCGTCACGCCTCCGCCTCCCGGACGACCTCGTAGTCCTCGATGACCGTGTTGGCCAGGAGAGTGGCCGCGAGGTTGTCGAGATCGGCGTCGGTCACCGTCTCGTCGACCTCCAGCTCGAACCGCTTGCCCTGGCGGACATCGGAGACGCCGGAGACGCCAATGCGCCCCAGCGCCCGCTGGACCGCCTGGCCCTGCGGGTCCAGGATCTCGGCTTTGGGCATGACATGGACAACTACTCGGGCCACGCGGAACTCCTCGCTGCTCGTGGGTGCTGACTTGCGTCCGACTTTACCCGCCACCCCGACACGGCCCGCCCCCGCGTGACGGCCCGGGCGCCTGCGTCTACCCTCCCCACCATGTCCGAAGCCTCCGCCCCCACCGGGGACGGCGCGGGACGCCGCGGCGACGGCGGGCCCGCGGACCGTCCCGGGCACCTCTCCCGCGGCCTCATCGCCCTGATCGTCCTGTTCGTCCTCAGCGCCGTCACGGTGCTCTTCGCCCCCATCCGCTGGCTGGGCTTCCCCGCCGCGCTGCCGGGCGTCGACCCCGCCGCACCGGAGTACCAGCGCGCCATCGTCGACGTCGTCGCCACGCAGATCGACGAGGGCCCGATCGGGGACTTCCCCGGCGTCGGCGTCGGCGACACCGGCCAGGACCCGGAGGGCGACGCCGCGGCGATCGGCGAGGTGCCGGCCGACGCCGCGGAGCGTGACGACGAAACCGCGGCCCCCGGCTCCCCCGCAGACCCGGACCCGGCCCCGGAACCCGCGCAGGATGACGCGCGGGAGGCCGGGGAGGCTGCCGAGGACGGCACCGCCGCGCCCGACCTCGCCGCGGTCTTCGTCTCCTGGACCCTCGCGGAGGCCGGGCTGCCGCTCGGCTCCCCTCCCTCGGGCCGCCCCGATGCCGAGGCCCCCTGGTCGACGCCGACGCTCCCCGCGCTGGAGGACGCCCTGCGGGCCCGCGGCGCATTCACCGACGATCCGGAGTACATGCCGTCGGTCGGGGACGTGATCCTCTTCGACGGCCCCGGTCCCGTCGGCGACGACGCCCGGATCATCGTCGGCGTCGCCGACCGGGACATCACGACGGCGGGCTTCGACGGCGACAAGATCTCCGTCACAGCGATGGGCCTGCGGGGCCGCTCCGGCGTCCTCGGCTTCGGCATGACCGGCGAGCTGGACCGGCAGCGCCACGAGCGCGAGGCGTCGCTGGCCGTCGGCGCCGGCACCGCGGGGACGGAGGCCGGGGCGGACGGCGCCGCGGGGGCGGCGGAACCTAGACCGGCAGATTGTCCTCGATGATCTCGATGATCGCGTCGTCGTCCGGCTCCACGTCGGAGCGGAACCGGCCGACGATCTCGCCGGAGTCGTCGACGACGAACTTCTCGAAGTTCCACTTCACGTCACCGGCCTCGCCGTCGGCGTCGGGGAACTCGGTGAGCAGCTGGAACAGCGGGTGGGCGTCGGCGCCGTTGACGTCGCATTTCGCGAACATCGGGAAGGTGACGCCGAAGGACTCGTCGACGAAGGACGCGATCTCCTCGTCGGAGCCCGGCTCCTGGCCCCCGAACTGGTTGCAGGGGAACCCGAGGACGTAGAAGCCGCGGGGCGCGTACTCGTCCCACAGCTCCTGCAGGGTGCCGTACTGGTCCGTGTAGCCGCATTCGGAGGCGGTGTTGACGATGAGCAGGACATGGCCGGCCCAGTCGCCGAGGCTCGCCTCGCGGCCGTCGATGGTGGTCACGGGAACGTCGTAGAGCTCGCTCATGCCCGCGACCCTACCCACGGCGGCGCGGTCCGGCAGCCGGGGAAACGGGGCTTTTACGGGCCCTTACGCCGCGAAGCGCTGCAACGGCACCGTGGAGTAGCCCACGGGGCGGGCGCCGGCGTTGAGGGCGCGGTCGACGGCGCGGTAGATGGTGCGGCGCACCTTCTTGTCCCGCAGCTTCTTCGCGGAGACGGACAGGCGGACCGGGCGGCCGTCGGCGACGGTGCGCTCCACCGTCGCGCGCAGGGCGCGGCGCCACCAGGACGCGGCGCCAAAGCCCTCGCCGATGGCCAGCACGCGCGTCGGGTCCGTGGCGCCGGTGACCAGGTCGTGGACGCCGTACAGATCGGCGGCGACGCGGAAGCCCAGGTCCGGCAGGACTTCCATCGCACCGGCGGACAGGGCCCAGCGCGGCGGAGCGAAGAGGTCGGTCTCCAGGCCGAGGGCCCTCATCTGACGGGTCGCCGCAGTCAGGCGCAGCCGGGCCTCGTGCGCGTCCAGCGACGCGAACTCGGAGCGGCGGCCCTTCGCCGTCTGGTCGAAGCCCGCGAGGAGCAGCTCCGCGCCCTCCTCGCGCCGGCGGCGGGTCCACTCCAGGACCGCCGGGGAGCGGCGCAGGGACCATTCCTTGCCGGTGTACGGCGCGATGAGCAGGGACGGCGTGATGCCGCGGTCGCCCATGCGGGAGAAGAACCGCGCGGCATCCAGCAGGTACTCGTCCCGAACGCCGGAGAGGGACACCACGAGGGCGGGTCCTCCGCCGTCCCCGGTCCCGATCCGCCCGATTCGCTCACCATCATGCGCCGCCGTCATGGGCAGCATGGTCCTCCTGGCGCGTGAACCGCCGGTGAACCCCGGGCGATCCCCGCGGTGAACGTTCGCGAAACGACGGAGCGCGCCGGGAACCGTCCGTCAGTCGAAGTGGACGACGTCCTCCAGCGGCAGCCCCCGGCGCCAGCCGAAGGCCTCCAGGTCGCGGACCTCAGCCAGGTGCGTGACCGGGCCCAGGCACAGCCAGGCCACCGGCCGCACGGGCGCCTCCGCACCGATGAACTCCGCCAGGAACCCCTCCCGGTAGAAGGACACCCAGCCGATTCCCGCGCCCTCCGCGGTCGCGGCCAGCCACATGTTCTCGACGGCCAGCGCCACCGACATGAGGCCCGTGTCCGCGACGGTGGCCCGGCCCAGCACGTGCGGCCCACCGCGCGAGGGGTCGTACGTGACGACGATCCCCGTGCCGGCGTCCACGATCCCCTCGATGCGGATGGGGTTGAACACCTCGCGGCGCTCCGGCGGCAGGGAGCGGGCGAAGTCCTCGCGGCACTCCGCCACGTGATCCGCGAACGCGCGGAGCCGCTCCGGCCGGCGGACGACGTGGAAGTCCCACGGCTGCGACAGGCCGACCGACGGCGCCGCGTGCCCTGCGGCGAGGATGCGCATCAGGCGGGCGTCGTCGAGCACCTCCCCGGTGAACTCGCGGCGGACGTCCCGGCGCCGGCCGATCGCCTCGTACAGCTCCACGGAACGCCTCTACGCCGCGCCCGCGGTGCGCACGATCCAGGCGTACTCGAACGCGGTCTGGCGCCAGCGGGCGTAGCGGCCGGAGACGCCGCCGTGGCCGGCGGACATCTCGCAGCGCAGCAGGAACGGGCCGCCGTGGGCGCGCTCGCGCAGCTTCGCCACCCACTTCGCGGGCTCGACGTACAGCACGCGGGTGTCGTTGAGCGACGTCACCGCGAGGATCGGCGGGTAGTCGACGTCCTCCCGGATGTTCTCGTACGGCGCGTACGACGCGATGTAGTCGTAGACCTCCGGGTCGTGGTACGGGTCGCCCCACTCGTCCCACTCCGTCACCGTCAGCGGCAGCTCCGGCATGAGGATGGACGTCAGCGGGTCGACGAACGGCACGACCGCCTGGATGCCCGCGAAGCGGTCCGGCGCCATGTTGGCGACGGCGCCCATGAGCAGGCCGCCCGCGGAGCCGCCGAGCGCGACCATCGAGTCGCGCGTCGTCCAGCCCGTCTCCAGCAGGTGGTCGGCGACGGCGACGAAGTCGGTGAACGTGTTCTTCTTCGCCAGGCCCCGGCCGTTCTCCCACCAGGAGCGGCCCATCTCGCCGCCGCCGCGGATGTGCGCGAAGGCGAAGACCATGCCGCGGTCCAGCAGGGACAGCGCCGCCACGGAGAATCCCGGGTCCATCGCCATCTCGTAACTGCCGTAGCCGTAGAGCACCAGCGGATTCGGGCGGGTGACGTCCAGGTCGGCGCGATGCACCAGGCTGACCGGGATCTCCGCGCCGTCGGCGGCGGTGACCCAGCGGCGCTCCGCGACATAGTCGGCCGGGTCGTAGTCCCGGACCGGGCGGCGCTTCAGCAGCGTCCGCTCGCCCGTGGCGACGTCGAGCTGCCACGACTCCGGCGGGGTGGTGTAGGACCCGTAGCCGTAGCGCAGCACCGGCGCGTCCCACTCCGGGTTCGCGCCCGTGCCGGCGCTGTAGAGCTCCTCGTCGAACTCCAGCTCATGGAACTCCCCGTCGCCGCCGTCGCCGAGGACGCGCAGCGCCAGGCGGCCGATGCCGCCGGCGCGGTACGCCGCGACGATGTGGCCGGCGAAGCAGTCGACGCCCTCCACGCGGCGGTCGTCGCGGTGGGCGATGAGCTCCTCCAGGTCCTCCACGGGGCCGAACGTCCCCACCGGGCAGGCGCCGAGCGCGAAGTTCGGGCCCGTGAGGTTGTGGGTGACCAGCCACAGGTCGCGGCCGTCGACGACGGCGTGGTCGACGTCATACTCGACGCCCTCCTCGCGCGGCCGGACGCACGTCAGCTCGCCCGTCGGGTCAGAGCAGTCGAGGTACCAGGTCTCCGAGGTGACCTTCGAGGCGGCCTCGACGACGAGGAACCGCTCGGAGCGGGTCGTGCCGACTCCCGTCCAGAACCGCTCGTCCGGCTCGTGGAACACCCGGACATCCTCCGCCGCATCGGTGCCCACGCGGTGGCGCCACACGGAGTCGGGGCGCCACGCGTCGTCGACGCGCTGGTAGAACAGCCACTCGCCGCCGATCCACGTGGCGCCGGGCGAGATGCCGAGGAGCTCGTCGTCAAGCACCTCCCCGGTGCGCAGGTCCTTGATGCGCAGGTCGTAGCGCTCGTCGCCGACGACGTCGACGGAGTACGCCAGCAGGTTGCCGTCGACGGTGACGGACGCGGCGCCGAGGGAGAAGAAGTCGTGGCCCTCCGCCATCGCGTCGAGGTCCAGCAGGACCTCCTCGCCCGGCACCGGCTCCGCGCCGGCGTCGACGGGGATGGCCGGAGGCGTCCAATCGTCTCCGTCGGCGCGCATGCGGCAGCTCATGCCGTAGGAGCGGCCCTCGACCGTGCGGGAGTAGTACCACCAGTCGCCCGAGCGCACGGGCACGGACATGTCCGTCTCCTGCGTGCGGGCCTTGATCTCGCCGAAGATGGCCTCGCGCAGCTCCTCCTGGTCGGCCAGCTGCGCGTCGGTCCACGCGTTCTCGGCCTCGAGGTGGGCGCGGACCTCCGGGTCGTCCTTGTCGCGCAGCCACTCGTAGTCGTCGGCGAAGGTCCGGCCGTGGCGCTCGCGCACATGCGGGATCCGCCGTGCGACGGGCTCCTCGGCCGGCGCAGCGGTGTCTGCCGCGGCGGCGGTCAGGTCGTCGCGGTCGGGGGTCGGGGCGTCGCGGTCGGCGGTCACGCGGACTCCCCGATCCAGTCGGCGAAGCGGCGACCGGAGATGCGCTCGTAGGCCTCGATGTAGCGCTCGCGGGTCGCCTCGACGACGCCGCGCGGCAGGGCGGGCGGCGGGCCGCCGGCGTCCTTGTCCCAGCCGGACTTCGGGCCGGTCAGCCAGTCGCGGACGTACTGCTTGTCGAACGACGGGCTCGGCTTGCCCTCCTCGTGGGCGTCGGCCGGCCAGTAGCGGGAGGAGTCCGGGGTGAGCACCTCGTCGGCCAGCACCAGGGTGCCGTCGGCGTCGATGCCGAACTCGAACTTCGTGTCGGCCAGGATGATGCCCTTCTCCAGCGCCGCGGCGGCCGCGGCCGAGTAGATGGAGACGGCGGCGTCGCGCAGCTCGGCCGCGCGGTCCTCGCCCAGGTCGTCGACGACGCGCTGGAAGTCCACGTTCTCGTCGTGATCGCCGAACTCGGCCTTCGTGGCCGGGGTGAAGATGGGCTCCGGCAGCTTGGAGCCCTCCGTGAGGCCCTCCGGCAGCTCGATGCCGCACACGGAGCCGGTCTCGCGGTACTCCCTCAGGCCGGAGCCGGTCAGGTAGCCGCGGACGACGGCCTCGAACGGCAGCATGTCCAGCTTGCGGCAGACCAGCGCGCGGCCGAGCGACTCCTCCGGGATGCGCTCGTCGTCGGCCGGGCCGGCGAGGTGGTTGGGGAAGTCGATGGCGTCGAACCAGTGGACGCTCATCGCGGTGAGCACCCGGCCCTTGTCGGGGATCTCCGTGTCGAGGATGTGGTCATAGGCGGAGATCCGGTCGCTCACCACCAT
The DNA here is from genome assembly GCA_023388385.1 of Actinomycetes bacterium. Classification (GTDB taxonomy): domain Bacteria; phylum Actinomycetota; class Actinomycetes; order Mycobacteriales; family Mycobacteriaceae; genus Corynebacterium. Next base: position 13,657 of record JAEWGK010000113.1, read on the forward strand.
CAGCATCGTCCGGTCATCGATCTCGTAGATCTCGCGGACCTTTCCCGCGGACAGGTGGGCGTACGAGGAGAGTTCGGGTCGCATAGGGGGAGAGTCTAGACCCCGCCCGCCGGGCCCGCAGAGTCCCGGGGGCCGGTGCCCCGTCAGCCCGGCGCGGCGAGGCCCAGCCGCTCCCCCAGCCAGTCCAGGGAGCCCGCGAAGCCGGGGCCCCACACCTCCCACGTATGGCCGCCGGGCAGCTCGCGGTAGGACGAATCGACGCCCGCCGCCCGCGCCAGCCGGTCCAGCTCCGTCAGATCGCCGACGGCCGACACGTCCTCGTCGCCGGCGATGAACAGCCCGGCCAGCCCCTCCGGGCGCTCCCGGGTCAGGCGAACCGCAGGGTCGTCGGCGTCGTAGGCCGCGGCGTCGCCGTGGAAGTAGCGCCCGATCGTCGTCGCCCGGTCGCCCGACAGCGGATGCAGCTCGCCGGACATGTCCAGGAACGTGCGGTAGACGTCCGGGGCGGCGAGCGCGGTCTGCAGGCTGCACGTGCCGCCGCGCGACAGGCCGCCGACGGCCCACGCCTGCGGATCCGGGTCCACGTCGAACGTCGCGCGGATCGCCGCCGGCACGTCGCGCGTCAGGTAGGTGCGGGCATTGCCCTCCGGCGAATCGACGCACAGGGTGTCGTGCCACGTCGAGCCGTTCGGGTCGACGGCGACGACGATGGGCGCCAGGCCCCCGTGCCGGCGCGCCCACCGGTTGAGCGCGGAGCCGGCCATGTCCGTGTCGAACCACTGCTCCGGCGCGCCCGGCACGCCGTGGAGCAGGACGACGACGGGCAGCCGCGGCCGCGGCTCCGTGAAGTACGCCGGCGGCAGGTAGGCCTCGCCGTCGCGCGCGGCGAACCCGGATGCCACGGGGTCGACGTGGAACGTGACGACGGCCCCCTGCCGCGGCATGCCCGCCGGCGGCTCCCACCAGTCCGCCACGGGCCCGGGGCGGTCGTCGACCACCGCGTCGGGGACGTCGGCCGGGAAGATCTCCCTCGGCGCATCGGCCGGGGACAGGGAGTCCACCGTGGGATAGAGGTGGTAGGCGGAATTCGCCGCCGCGGCGACGGCGACCAGCAGCACCGCGAGCACCGGCGCCGTCCACGCCACGGACCGGCGCAGGCCCATCCGGCGGCGGGCGGCGAAGAGGCCGGCGCCGGCGACGAGGAAGCCCGCGCCCGCGTAGATCATGGCGTCGATCCGGTCCGGAAGCGGCCGCCACAGGACCTCGAGGGCCAGCCACGCGCCGACGGCGAGGATCGCGGCGGCGCCCAGCACCGGGCCGGCGGCCCTCCCCCACCAGTGACGGGCGGGGACGCGCACCGGGTCACCGTCGTCACGCCGGGCACGCGGGGGACGCGCGCACAGCGCGACGACGCACGCGGCGAGCACGACGAGGATGACGGCGCGCGGGCCCGTCCCCGTCAGCGGCAGGGAACGCAGAACGTCCATTCGTCCATGAATACACCCGGATCCGCGTCCGCGGGCGCACCCGATGAGGGCTGCCGGGCGAAAGAAGGTGACATTGCGCCCTCGGCTACGTAGTGTTCTTTTTAGTTATTCACGTCACACCCTCCGAACCAGGAAGGCACCAGTCACAATGACGAACGAGACCCCGCAGAACGCCCCGCGCCGCGCCGTCATCGTCGGCGGCAACCGCATCCCCTTCGCGCGCTCCAACAAGGAGTACAGCCACGCGTCCAACCAGGACATGCTGACCGCCGCGCTCGAGGGCCTCATCGCCCGCTTCGGCCTGGCCGGCGAGCGCATCGGCGAGGTCGCCGGCGGCGCCGTGCTCAAGCACTCCCGCGACTTCAACCTCGTCCGCGAGTGCGTCCTGGGATCCTCGCTCGACCCGGCCACCCCGGCCTTCGACGTCCAGCAGGCCTGCGCCACCGGCATGGAGGCCATGGGCTCCATCGCCAACAAGATCAAGCTCGGCCAGATCGACTCCGGCATCGCCTCCGGCGTCGACACCACCTCCGACGCCCCGATCGCCGTCTCCGACTCCCTGCGCGTCAAGCTGCTCGACGCCTCCCGCGCCAAGAAGCCGATCGACCAGGTCAAGATCTTCGGTTCCCTGCGCCCGGCCGACTTCGCGCCGGCCGCCCCGACCACCGGCGAGCCGCGCACCGGCCTGTCCATGGGCGAGCACCAGGCCATCACCACCGCCAAGTGGGGCGTCACCCGCACCGAGCAGGACGAGCTCGCCGCCGCCTCGCACCAGAACCTGGCGAAGGCCTACGACGAGGGCTTCTTCGAGGACCTGATCACCCCGTACAAGGGCGTCTCCCGCGACACCAACCTCCGCCCGGACTCCACCGTCGAGAAGCTGGGCAAGCTGAAGCCGGTCTTCGGCCGCTCCCTCGACGACGAGCCGACCATGACCGCTGGCAACTCCACCCCGCTGACCGACGGCGCCTCGGCCCTGCTCATCGCCACCGAGGAGTGGGCGGCCGAGCGCGGCCTGCCGGTGCTCGCCGACATCGTCGACCAGGAGGCCGCGGCCGTCGACTTCGTCCACGGCGACGAGGGCCTGCTCATGGCCCCGGCCTACGCCACCCCGCGCCTGCTGGCCCGCAACGGCCTGAGCTTCGACGACTTCGACTTCTTCGAGATTCACGAGGCCTTCGCCGGCACCGTCCTGTCCACCATGAAGGCCTGGGAGGACGAGGAGTTCTGCACGGAGAAGCTCGGCCTGGACAAGCCGCTGGGCTCCATCGACCGCACCAAGCTGAACGTCAAGGGCTCCTCCCTCGCCTGCGGCCACCCGTTCGCCGCCACCGGCACCCGCATCGCCGCCACCCTGGCCAAGATGCTGCGCGCCAAGGCCGACGAGACCGGCACGACCACCCGCGGCCTCATCTCCGTGTGCGCCGCCGGCGGCCAGGGCGTCGTCGCCATCCTCGAGGCCCGCCCGTAAGCGCGCGCCCGACGCGCGGGGCGCATCCGGCGCAGCCGGGGCATCCCGCGCACCCCGAGCACCGGGGCAGGGCGACAACGCAGACCACGCAGTCAACGAAGACACAGACGCACTTCACGAAGGAGAACACCCCCACCATGGCCAAGGACAAGTACCAGGAGCTCGTCAACGGCGGCCCGCTCACCGGTGCCGCGAAGACGCTGGGCCTCCCCCAGCCGCCGTATCTGCGCCGCCACAAGGCCGGCGACCCGCTCCTCAAGAACGAGGTCGTGCTGGTCACCGGCAGCGGCAAGGACGCGGACCATATCGCCGAGCAGCTGCGCGAGTGGGACCTGCACGTCCGCCGCGGCGAGGCCGGCGACGACAAGGTCGGCGCCATCGTCGTCGTCCTCACCGAGGCCGGTCGCCCGACCGACCTGCAGGAGCCGGTCCTCGCGGCCGCGAAGCACCTGCGCAAGCTGGACAAGGGCGGCCGCGTCGTCTTCGTGTCCCGCGCGAAGGACCCGGCCCTGGAGGACGTCGCGGCGGCCGCCGTCCGCGGCGGCGTCGAGGGCATCGTCCGCTCCCTGGGCCACGAGGTCCGCGGCGGCTCCACCGCCAACGGCATCCTGGTCCACGACGGCGTCGAGGTCACCGCCCCGTCCGTCGTCTCCGCGCTGCACTTCTTCCTCTCCGGCCGCTCCGCCTTCATCGACGGCCAGTTCCTGCGCATCACCTCCTCCAACGGCTCCGTGCCGGAGGACTGGGACAAGCCGCTGGCCGGCAAGGTCGCCGCCGTCACCGGCGCGGCCCGCGGCATCGGCGCCGCCATCGCCAGGCAGCTGGCCGCCGACGGCGCGAAGGTCATCGCCATCGACGTCCCCGCCGCCGGCGAGGCCCTGTCCACGGTCGCCAACGAGGTCGGCGGCCTGGCCCTGCAGCAGGACATCACCGCGGACGACGCCGGCAACAACATCGCCGACGCCGCGCAGAAGCGCTACGGCAAGCTGGACATCGTCGTCCACAACGCCGGCATCACCCGCGACAAGCTGCTCGCGAACATGGACGCCGCGAAGTGGGGCGCCGTCATCGCCGTGAACATCGAGGCCCAGCTGAAGATGAACGCCCAGCTGCTCGAGCACCCGGCGTTCCAGGACTCCCCGCGCATCGCCACGATGGCGTCCACCTCCGGCATCGCCGGCAACCGCGGCCAGACCAACTACGCGGCCTCCAAGGCCGGCGTCATCGGCATGGTCGAGGCCCTCGCCGACGACCTGGCGGCCAAGGGCGGCAACATCAACGCCGTCGCCCCGGGCTTCATCGAGACCGAGATGACCGCCGCCATCCCGTTCGTCAACCGCCAGGTCGCGCGCCGCGTGAACTCCCTGCAGCAGGGCGGCCAGCCGGGCGACGTCGCCAACGCCATCGCCTACCTGGTCTCCGACCGGGGCCTGGGCGTCAACGGCCACGTCCTCCGCGTCTGCGGCCAGAACATCGTCGGCGCCTGACGGCCCCGCGACGTCCCGAATCCGCACACCGGAAGGAGACACCATGACGAAGACCCTGGACGCGGTGCCCGCCCTGGCTCCGCTGTACGCCAAGGCCGCCGTCGGCGCGGCGAAGAAGCGCCCGAACTCGGTCGAGCTGTCCGTCCCGGAGCTCGCCGTCCGCGGCGTCGCCGTGCCGGCCGACCGCGACGCGGAGTTCCGCGCCGTCGCCGGCGCACCGGCCGCGGACGAGGCCTTCTTCGGCCACGTCCACTCCCTCATCATGCCGGTGCAGATGCAGCTCATGGCCGCGGATGACTTCCCGCTGCCGATGATGGGCCTGGTCCACACCGACAACACCTACCGACAGCTGGCCCCGGTGCCGCTGGATTCGACGGTGGACCTGGAGGTCCGCGTCGACGGCTTCCGCGCCCATCGCGCAGGCACCGAGGTCGTCCTGGCCGCCAGGGTCACGGAGGCCGGCGGCGACCGCGTGCTGGTCGAGGAGGAGTCGGTCTACCTGGCCAAGGGCGTCCGCCTGAAGGACGCCGCGGAGGCCACGCCGTCGGAGCGCACGAGGTTCCGCGCCCCGCGGCCGACCGCGCTGTGGCGCCTGCCCGCCGGCACGGGCCGCCGCTGGGCGAAGATCTCCGGCGACTGGAACCCCATCCACATCACCGGTCTGACGGCGAAGGCCCTGGGAATGCCGGGCGCCATCGCCCACGGCATGTACACCGCCTCGCGCGCCCTCGCCGAGTCCGGCATCCCCGCCGGCAAGCGCTGGGAGTTCGCCATCTCCTTCGGCGCCCCGGTGACCCTGCCCGCGACGGTGCCGGTGGCCATCACCCACGCCGGCCGCCCGGGCGAGCCCGCCATGGACATCGTGGCGTGGAACCGGAAGAAGAAGCGCGCCCACTTCACCGGCTCGGTCCGCCCGGTGTAGCCCGGCCGCGTCCCACGTGACGCGGGCCACGGAGCAGGCCGCCGACGGGGCCCGGGGAGGTTCGCCTCCCCGGGCCCCGTCGTCATGCGCGCGATCGCTTCGCGACGTCCCCCGGACGGGCGACCGTGGCGGGCCTGTTACGGTCGGGGCCAATCCCAGCCGCACGGGGCCGAGGCCCCGGAAAGGAGCCGACATGTCCACCCGCATCCGACGCGCCGCCGCCCGCGCCGCCGCCCTTGCCTCGGCGGCCGCCGCTGCCCTGGCCCTGTCCGCGTGCAGCTCCGGCGAGGACCCCGGCCCGGCCGCGCCGTGGGCGACGGCGAAGCTGATCGCGGCCGACGGCGCCGACGCCGGCACCGTCGAATTCGCCGACGCCCCCGGCGGCACGCTGGTGACCGTGCACGCGACCGGCCTCGCCCCGGGCTTCCACGGCATGCACCTGCACGAAATCGGGCTGTGCGAGCCGGATTCCGTCGCCCCGGGCGGTGGTGAGCCCGGTGCGTTCCTGTCCTCCGGCGGCCACATTGCAGGTGACCACGGCGAGCACCACCATGCCGGCGAGGGCGTGCCGCGGCAGCCCGGGCAGCCGACCGTCGGCCACGCCGGTGACCTGCCCCCGCTGCTGGTGAGGGAGGACGGCACGGCCGATCTCAGCGTCGTCACGGATCGGGTCACCCGTGAGCTGCTGCTGGACGCCGACGGCTCCGCGGTCATCGTCCACGAGGGCGCCGACAACTTCGGCAACGTCCCCGAGCGCTACGCCCCGCAGGGGCCGGACGCCGACACCGTGAAGACCGGCGACGCCGGCGGCCGCGCCCTCTGCGGCGTCGTCGACGAGGCATAGCGACGAACGGTCCGTTGCGGCGACGAACACTCCAGCGGGCCGCCCAGTGGACCGGCGGACGGTCCGGCGGACGGGCCGGCGCCCCTCCCCACGGGAGTCATCCCGTGGTCGCAGGTCCCGCACTCCCATAGCGTGGAATGCGACAACAGTGCCGCGACCGGCCACGGCGACACGGCCCAGCCCAGGGACCGGCCGAAGGGGAGTTGCGGCCCCCGCACGCCACGCAACGGAGGTTCCCGTGAAGAAGACCATCGCCATCGCCGCCATCCTCGGCTGCTCCGCCCTGCTCACCGCCTGCGGCGGATCCGGATCGGACGGCTCCGCGGCCCCCGCCCCCACGGTGACGGTCACCGAGTCCGCCGCGGCCGAATCGTCCACCACGTCCACGACCTCGCCGACGTCATCCTCGGAGTCAACGACGTCGACCACGGAGTCGACCGCCGCCGGGGATCCCCGGGACTCCCGCGGCTCCGGCGGCGACCCCGCGTTGAACTCGGATGACTTCCCGGATCTGGTCACCTGGGCCGATGAGAGCCCCGACAGCAGCAGCCCCCACCCGTACGAGGTTGAGGTGGAAATGAAGAAGTCCGAGGCGCGGGAAGCGGGGTTGAAGTACTTCCACATCAAGGTGAGGTCCGACAACACGACGGGCCTGCTGACCTACCCGACCTCGGATTACGGCGAGATGACCTTCTTCGTCGACGTCACGGGACTGGGCGACAGTTCCCAGCTCGCGTGCTCCATCCGCGTCTTCGACGCCGGCGGTGCGCGAGTGCCCGACTCCGAACTGTCCGGGAACTACCGGAACCGGAACTGCGCTCACGGCGGGGGCATCATCCCCCAGACGACGCTGGGCTTCGCCAATCCCGGCGAGTACACGGTCGTCTTCGGCGCGCGCAGCATCGGGAAGGACCCGGCCTTCGTCGCGGTGCCGGTCGACGTCGTGGAGTAGGCGCGGCGCCGACGCGGTCGCCGTCGTCTGCCCGCCGCGGCCCCTCACCCGCCGGGGCGGAGGCCGCCCCCGGCGTCACCGTTCTGCACGCCGGAGCCGCGAAGCTGGGCGAACACCGCTCGGGATGCGGCGGCGTCCGCCTCCGTGACCACGGTCATGGCGAAGCCGTTGGCGACGATGACGTAATCGCCGACCGCCGCCTCCGGAACGTAGGCGAGGCAGCAGGTCCGGGTGGCGCCGTCGACCTCCAGCT
>JAEWGK010000167.1 GCA_023388385.1 Actinomycetes bacterium
CTCCCGCACGACGCCCGCGCGGCCGACGCCGCCCTTCAGCGCCCCGGCCATCGCGGCCGTGCCCGCGCCGACGCTGCCGGAGGCCCACGCCGGGCCCTCGCCGGACAGCGCGGCCTCCACGGCCTCCCGGCCGAGGTCGGCGTCCGGCAGGTCCGGCTCGCCGCAGACCAGGTCGAAGATCACGGCCGCGGGCACGCCGGGCACCCGGATGTCCCGGTCGGGGAACACCCGGAAGCCCTCGCCCCGGCCGGCGAGCTCCCGCATCGCGCCGTCCGCGGCGGCGAGCCCGAAGGCGGAGCCGCCAGCCAGGACGACGGCGTGGACGCGCTCGACGGTGTTGTGCGGCTCCAGCAGGTCGGTCTCCCGCGTGCCGGGACCGCCGCCGCGCACGTCGACGGCACCGACGGCCCCGTCGCCGGGCACGGCGAGGACCGTCACGCCGGTGTCGCCGCGGCCGGCGTGGGCGATGCGGACGCGGGGATCGTCGTCAAGCCACCGTGCACCCGCCGGCGCGGCGGCCGGGAACATCGTGCCCGCCGCCGTCATTCGCGCATCAGCTCCTCCAGGAGGGACTCCTGGTTGTAGGACAGCCACTGGTAGAACGCGTCGGTCTGCTCGATGCGCGACATCGGCCCGGCCAGGTTCTCCAGCGACACGTGCAGGTACAGCCGCAGGTCGTTGATGCCCGCGACCCACTTGTCCGCCTCCTCGCGGGTCAGCGACACCTGGCCGCCCTCGGGCTCGAGGGCCTCGATGATGACGCGGAGCTGCTCCAGCTTCCCGCGGGTGATGTCGCCCTCGTGGAGGGAGCGCAGCAGCCCGTTCTCCCCCTCGTGCTGCTCGTCGTCGGCGCGCTCGAAGTCGGGCAGCAGCCGCGCCAGGCGCGCGTCCTCCGGCGGCTCCGAATGCCCGGAGACCATGCCCGTCAGCTCCTCCAGCTCATCGCGCGGCACGGAGCGTACCCGCGCCATCAGCGCATCCGCCACCGACGCGGCGAGCTCCCCCAGCAGCCGCCGCTCCTCCGGCTCCAGCACGGTCTGGTAGCGCACGCCGCCACGCAGCATGCCCCGCTTCCGCTTCCACGGCCTCATCGGCGCCCTCCTGTCGTCCTGCTTCCCGGCCGCTTGCCGGACCGCTGCCCGCGGCCTCCCTCCAGCCCGGGACCGCGATTCCCGGCCCTCAGTCCGCCTGCTGCATCGTGGCCCAGAGACCAGCCTTGTGCAGCTTCTTCACGTCGGCTTCGACCTTGTCGCGCTCGCCCGAGCTGACGACGGCCCGGCCCTCGTTGTGCACCTTGAGCATCAGCTCGTGGGCCTGCTGGCGCCCCATGCCCAGGATGGTCTGGAACACGTAGGTCACGTAGCTCATGAGGTTCACCGGATCATCCCAGACGATGCACAGCCACGGCTTGTCGGACTCGGTCACGGCCTCGACGTCCATGGTGCCCATCGGGGTGGCGGCGGGCGCGGCGGGTGTGGTCATGCCGTCCACGATAGTGACGGGGGCCGGGCCGCGCCGCCACGTGCCATAGAATCCCCTCCGTGAGCCGATCGACCGCACTCCTGACCGACATGTACGAGCTGACGATGCTCCAGGCGTCGCTGCGCGACGGCACCGCGGGTCGCGCCTGCGCATTCGAGGTGTTCGGCCGCCGCCTGCCCAACGAGCGCCGCTACGGCGTCGTCGCCGGAACCGCCCGCGTCCTCGACGCCATCCGCCGCTTCCGCTTCACCGACGAGCAGCTGGACACGCTGGATTTCCTCGACGACGCGACGCTGGACTACCTCCGCGGCTACCGCTTCACCGGCGACGTCGACGGGTACCGGGAGGGCGAGCTGTACTTCCCGGCCTCCCCCATCCTCACCGTCCGCGGCACGTTCGCGGAGTGCGTGGTGCTGGAGACCGTCATCCTGTCCATCCTCAACGCCGACTCCGCAGTGGCGTCCGCCGCGGCCCGCATGGTCACCGCCGCGGGCGGCCGCCCCATCATCGAGATGGGCTCGCGCCGCACGCAGGAGTCCGCCGCCGTCACCGCCGCCCGCGCGGCGTACCTGGCGGGCTTCAGCGCGACGTCGAATCTGGAGGCCGCGGCCCGCTACGGCATCCCGCCGTCGGGCACGGCGGCGCACGCGTGGACGCTGGCGCACACGAACGCCGACGGCACGCCGAACGAAGAGGCTGCGTTCCGCGCCCAGATCGACGCCCTCGGCCTGGACACGACGCTGCTGGTGGACACGTACGACATCACGGGGGGCGTCGCCACGGCCATCGAGGTCGCCGGACCGGAGCTCGGCGCGGTGCGCATCGACTCCGGCGACCTCGGCGTCCTGGCCCGCCAGGTGCGCCAGCAGCTCGACGGCCTGGGCGCCCACAACACCCGCATCGTCGTCTCCTCCGACCTGGACGAGTTCTCCATCGCCGCCCTGCGCGCGGAGCCGGTCGACGCGTACGGCGTCGGCACCTCCGTGGTCACCGGCTCCGGCGCCCCGACGGCCGGCCTGGTGTACAAGCTGGTGGAGGTCGACGGCGTGCCCGTCGCCAAGCGCTCCCGCGACAAGCGCAGCCACGGCGGCGCGAAGGCCGCGCTGCGCGCCTGCCGCCGCACCGGCACGGCGGTGGAGGAGGTCGCGTACCCGCTGGGCGGCGAGCTGCCGGACGTCGGCACGCTCGACGCCGTCGAGCTGACCATCCCGATGGTCCGCGGCGGCGAGCTGGTCGACGGCCTGCCGACGCTCGAGGAGTCCCGTGCCCACCTCGCCCGCGCCCTGGTCACGCTGCCGTGGGAGGGCCTCGCGCTGTCGCGCGACGAGCCGGTCCTGCACGTGCGCTTCGTCGGCGTCTGATCGATGGCAGACGGGGGTGCGCGTGGCGACGACGCCGTCGCGGAGCTGCTCGGCCACGCCGTCGCCGCGCTCGGCGGCACTCGGCGGGACGGCCAGGTGCGCATGGCGCGCGCGGTCGACGCGGCGTTCTCCCGTGGCCGGCACCTGGCGGTCCAGGCGGGCACCGGCACCGGCAAGTCGCTGGCGTACCTGGTGCCGTCGGTGCGGCATGCGGTGGATGGCGACTCGACCGTCGTCGTGTCCACGGCCACCATCGCCCTGCAGTCGCAGCTGGTCGGCCGCGATCTGCCGCGGCTGGCCGACGCGCTGGAGCCGCACGTGGGGCGGCGCCCGACCTTCGCGATGCTCAAGGGCCGCGGCAACTACGTGTGCCTCAAGAAGCTGCACGACGGCGTCGCCGCCCCGGAGCCCGGTGCGGACCCCGGCGCGGAACCGGGCGCGGACACGGGCGCGGACCCGGGCGTCGGCGGAGCCCTCATCGCCCGGTCCGATCTGGACCGCACCGCCCGGCAGGTCCTGAAACTGCGCGAGTGGGCGGACGAGACGGACGACGGAGACCGCGACTCCCTGCCGTTCCGCGTCTCGGGGCCGGCGTGGGAACAGGTCTCCGTCAGCGCCCGGGAGTGCGTCGGCGCCGCGAAGTGCCCCTTCGGCGCCGAGTGCTTCGCGGAGGCGGCCCGGGCGGCCGCCGCGGACGTCGATGTCGTGGTGACGAACCACTCCATGCTGGCCATCGACGCCCTGTCGGACGCGACCATCCTGCCGGAGCACGACCTCGTCGTCGTCGACGAGGCCCACGAGCTCGACGCCCGCATCACCTCCGTCGCCACCGACGAGCTGCTGCCGGTGACGCTGAAGCTCACGGCGACGCGCGCGGGCAAGGCCGGGGCCCCCGAGGAGGCCGACGAGCTGGAGGCCGCCGCGGACCACCTCACCGAGGTCCTCCGCGGCCTCGACGACGACGCCCCCGGACGCTGGACGACGCTGCCCGACGGCGTCGGCGACGCGCTCACCGCCCTGCGCGCCGCGCTGTGGGCGACGATGACCCGGCTGGCCCCCGAGGGCGACGGCGGGGGCGGCCTCGGCGGTTCCTCCGACGATGACTCCGTCGACCGCGCCGAACGCCAGATCGTTCGCGCCACCTGCGAGAACCTGCACGACACGTGCGTGCGCATCCTGCAGCAGGTGGGATCGGGCGACCCGGCGAAGGGGGCCGCGGGCCCCGACGTCGTCTGGATGACGGACGACCGCGGCCGGCACCTGGCCGTCGCCCCACTGTCCGTCGCCGGGTTGCTGCACGACCGCTTGTTCGGCGACGCGACGGTGGTGCTCACCTCCGCGACGCTGGTGCTCGGCGGGCGCTTCGACGTCATGGCGGCCCGCTGGGGCCTGCCGAAGGGCACGTGGGACGGCCTCGACGTCGGCACGCCCTTCGACCCCGCGAAGTCCGGCATCCTCTACGTCGCGGCGGGCCTGCCGAGGCCCGGCCGCGGCGACACCCCGCCCGCGGCGCTCGACCAGCTGGAGAAGCTCATCATGGCCGCCGGCGGGCGCACGCTGGCGCTGTTCAGCTCCCGCCGCCGGGCCGAGCAGGCGGCGGAGGAGATGCGCTCCCGCGTCCCCTTCGAGATCCTGTGCCAGGGCGACGACTCCATCGGCTCGCTCGTCTCCGCCTTCTCGAAGCAGGAGAACTCCTGCCTGTTCGGCACGCTGTCGCTGTGGCAGGGCGTCGACGTGCCGGGGCCGTCGCTGTCGCTCGTCGTCATCGACCGCATCCCCTTCCCCCGGCCGGACGACCCGCTGTCGTCCGCCCGCTCGGAGGCCGCCGATCGCGAGGGCCGCAACGGCTTCCGCGAGGTCTCCCTGGCGCACGCCGGCCTGCTCATGGCGCAGGGCGCCGGCCGGCTGCTGCGCGCCACCGACGACCGCGGCGTCGTCGCCGTCCTCGACCC
>JAEWGK010000017.1 GCA_023388385.1 Actinomycetes bacterium
CGGGACCGCCGTAGATGAGGGCGGTGTAGCCCTGCAGCAGCGACGCGCCGGCGGCGATGCGCTCCCACGCCTGCTCGGCGGTCTCGATGCCGCCGACGGAGACCAGCGTCAGGCGGTCGCCAACGCGGCCGCGCAGGCGCCTCAGCACCTCGAGGGATCGGGCGGCCACGGGCGGGCCGGAAACGCCGCCGGCGCCCATGGCCTCGACCTCGGAGGCAGGCGTCGTCAAGCCCTCGCGGGAGATGGTGGTGTTCGTGGCGACGATGCCCGCCAGGCCGAGCTCCAGGGCGAGGTCGGCGACGGCGTCGACGTCCTCGTCGGACAGGTCGGGGGCGATCTTCACCAGGACGGGGACGTCGACCTCCTCCTGCACCGCGGCGAGGATCGGCCGCAGGGACTCCACGGCCTGCAGGTCGCGCAGGCCCGGGGTGTTGGGGGAGGAGACGTTGACGACCAGGTAGTCCGCCAGGCCACCGAGGCGGCGGGCGCTGGCGCGGTAGTCGTCGACAGCGCCCTCGAGCGGCGTGACTTTGGTCTTGCCTATGTTGATGCCGATGACGCCGTCGCCGCGGCGCTTCCGCAGATTCCCCGCCACGGCGTCGGCACCGGGATTGTTGAAGCCCATGCGGTTGAGGATCGCGCGGTCGGACGTGAGGCGGAAGAGGCGCGGCGCGGGGTTGCCAGGCTGGGCGTGCGCGGTGACGGTGCCCAGCTCCGCGTAGCCGAAGCCGATGGGCGCCCACGCGTCGGCCGCCGCGGCGGACTTGTCGAAGCCGGCGGCGAGGCCCAGCGGGCGGGGGAAGTCGACTCCGAAGACCGTCTGGCGCAGCAGAGGGTCACCGACAGGCAGGACGCGCGACAGTGCCTTCTGCAGCGGCGGGGAGGCCTGCAGTCCGCCGAGCCCGGCGTTGACCCACGTGTGAATCGTCTCCGGGTCCAGGCGGAACATGACCTTCAGCGCCGCACGATATGCCGCGGTACGCACGGGGTGGCCGTCGCCGCCGGCTGCGACGGCGCGATCAGCCGGGCCACGATCACCCAGCGACCGGGCGGCGCCGCCGACTGCGTCGAATGCGTCGCGGATCGCCATCACTGCTCCTCGGCTCCGTCGATCGGGCCGCCGGCGCCGGTACCCTCGGGGCCGGCGGGCAGCTTGTCCGACGGCGGGCGCGGGGCCATGAGCTGCCGGTCGGCGTCGGTCTGCGCGCGCTGGGCGTCGATGGCGCGATCCAGCGTGGCGCGGTCCAGGTGCTGGGCGCCGCCGCCGGTGGCGGAGTAGGCGACCAGCCCGGCGTCGCCGTCGGAGGCCAGCGACTGCGCATCAGCGACGAGCGGGATCTCCGCGACCTTGACGCCCGTGCCGCCGGAGACGTCCCAGCCGGTGAGGACGCCGGCTGCGGTGCTGGTGACCCAGACGAAGTCGCGGTCGTCGTCGACAATGACCGCCCACGGGCTCTCGGGCACCGGGAACATCTGGTGCAGGCGGATGATGTCCGTCATCGTGAAGACGAGCAGCTGGTCACCCGTAGCGTCGGTGACCACGATGGTTCCGTCCTCGCCGGAGGCCGCGCGGGCGGCGCCGTGGCCGGCACGGAGGCTGGAGCCGACGCGCGCCTCGTCGACGTGGACCTCGTGGACGGAGGTCTCCGGGATGTTGAGCTCCATGACGCTGTTCGGGGTGCCGGGCACCGGGATCAGCTGGCTGCCGTGGCGGGAAACGTCGAAGTCGGCGGCGGGCTCCCCGTCCGAACCGTAGACGTCCACGGTCGTGCCTTCGGCGCGGTGGCCGACGATGCGGCCGTCAGGCAGGCCAACAGCGGAGGAGTAGGCGGTGCCGCGGCCGACGACCGCCGTTGTGGTGCCGTTGCCGGCGAGGACGTGGATGCCGTCGGGGCACGGCAGCAGCGCGGTGCCCGGGCCACTGGAGGGGGCCAGCAGGCCGCAGGCCGGGTCGATGGACTCGGAGTTGGCGTCCGGCTTGGCGGGGGTGCCCGACAGCACCCGGTCGTCGGCGCGCAGCAGGATGCGGTCGCCGACGCGCAGGGCGCCGGTGACCTCAGCGCCGAGCGGGACGACCGTCCCGGCGATGTCGGAGGCGGGGGCCGTGGCTGGGGCGGGGGTGGCGTTGCCCATGCCCTCGGCGATTTCCTGGCCCTGCTCCTCCGGCGCGCAGGCCGCGGTACCGAGGGCCACGGCGAACGCCGCCGCGGCGGTCATCGTTCGTGTCCAGTTGACGCTGCTCACGCCTTCCGACGCTACCATCGGGCCCGCCGCCCGACGCCGTACCCCCGCGGGCATGGTCGCCGCGCGCGGGACCCGCCTCCGGTCAGGCGGAGACGTCGTCCAACGCCCCGGCGATGGCCGGCGGCAGCACCACGTCGTCGGTGGCGAGCAGCTCCCGCAGCTGCGCCCGGGTGCGGGCCCCCGCGAGGACGGAGGAGACCCCCGGCCGGTCCCGCGCCCACGCCAGGGCCGCGACTGCCGGGGCGACGCCAAGTCCCTCTGCGGCGGTGCACAGCGCGCCGACGACGGTGGCCCCGTGCGCATCCAGGTAGTCCTGCACCTCCGCATCGGCGTGCTCGGAGGCGCCGCGGGAGTCCTCGGGGATGGAGTGGCGGTACTTGCCCGTCAGCACCCCCTGTGCCAGCGGCGCCCCGGCGATGAAGCCGACGCCCAGGTAGTCGCACGCCGGCAGCAGGCCGTCCTCGGGCCCGCGCTGCAGCAGACTGAACTCGTGCTGCGCGGCGACGGGCCGGATGCGGCCGGACGCGGCGTGGGTGACGGCCAGCTGCCAGCCGGAGTAACCGCGGACGCCCGCGTAACGCACACGGCCGGAGCGCACGGCGTGTTCGAGGGTGTCCGCGACCTCCTCCGGCGGCGTCTCCGCATCCCAGTATCCGGGCGACCACAGGTCCAGGTGGTCGACGCCCAATCCCGCCAGCAGCGAGTCGAGGCCCGCGAGCAGGGACTTGCGGGAGCAGTCGACGCGCCTGCCGACGGGCCGGGCGGCGTCGACGCCGGAGGACGCGGTGAGCACCACGTCGTCACGCACGCCCATCCGGGCCAGCACGTGCCGGAGCATCCGCACCGAGCGCTCCGCGTCCGCACCGCCGGGCACCGGGGTCGCGTCCACGAGATCCCCACCGGCGTCGAGGAAGTCGCCCATGATGCGCGCGGCCTCCGCCGCGTCCGTGCCGGTGCCCCACGTCGCCGTGCCCAGTCCGATGGCCGACACGCGCAGGCCGCTGGCTCCCAGAATCCGTCGTCGCACGGACCCGAGGGTACCGCCCCGGGCCGCACCGCCCGGGGCCCCTCCCGCGCGCGGCGGGTACCCTGGCGCGGGTGACTGACACCCCGCTCGTGCTGGCCCAGGCCGGCGCAACCTCAGACATGACCTGGCTGCAGACGATCGTCCTGTCGATCGTCCAGGGCCTGACGGAGTTCCTGCCCGTCAGTTCCTCCGGCCACCTCCGCATCGTCTCCGAGCTGTTCTGGGGTGAGGACGCCGGTGCGTCCTTCACCGCCGTTATCCAGCTGGGCACGGAGCTCGCGGTCCTCGTCTACTTCGCCAAGGACATTTGGCGGATCCTCACGGCGTGGTTCCGCGGCTTGTTCAACGAGGAGGCCCGCGACTTCGACTACAGGATGGGCTGGATGGTGATCGTCGGCACGATCCCGATCGGCCTCATCGGCTTCTTCGGCAAGGACCTCATCCGCGAGGGCCTGCGCAACCTGTGGATCACCGCCGCGATGCTCATCCTCTTCTCCTTCGTGTTCATCGCCGCGGAGAAGTTCGGCCGCCGCGAGCGCAGCTTCGGCGAGCTGACCATGCGCGACGCCATCATCATGGGTTTCGCCCAGTGCCTGGCGCTCATCCCGGGCGTCTCCCGCTCCGGCGGCACGATCTCCGCCGGCCTGTTCCTGAACCTCGACCGCGAGGTCGCCACCCGCTTCAGCTTCCTGCTGGCCATCCCGGCGGTGCTGGCCTCCGGCATCTTCTCGCTGCCCGACGCCTTCGAGCCGGTAGCCGGCCAGGCCGCGTCGTCCTCGCAGCTCGTCGCCGGCGTCGTCATCGCCTTCGCCGTCGGCTACGCCGCAATCGCGTGGCTGCTGCGCTTCGTCGCCAACCACTCCTTCGCCTGGTTCGCCGCCTGGCGCATCCCGGTCGGCCTGCTGGTCATGGTGCTGCTCGGCCTCGGCATCATGCAGCCGCTGTAGACTCCCGGCCGAGCATCGACGCAGGCCTCCGGCCGCCCAGCCGTGCCCCGCACGCCCCGCCCGATGCACGTCCGGCAATCGGTGACGCATCCGCTTCCCGCGGCCCCGCGGCGGGCGGACGCCGGGCGGGCCGTTAGACTCGCCCCATGCGCTCCTGGCCCGTCCCCGACGTCCCGAAGGTCCCCGGCACCCCGGTGCCCCTGCAGCTGCACGACTCCGCAGACGGCGTCGTGCGCCCCGTCGAGCCGGAGGGGACCGCCGGCATGTACGTCTGCGGCATCACCCCCTATGACGCAACCCACCTGGGCCACGCCGCGACGTACCTGACGTTCGATCTCATCCACCGACTGCTGCTGGACAACGGGCACGAGGTCCACTACGTGCAGAACATCACCGACGTCGACGACCCGCTGTTCGAGCGCGCCGAGCGCGACGGCGTCGACTGGCGCGAGCTGGGGGAGTCCCAGATCAACCTCTTCCGCGACGACATGACCAACCTGTCGGTCATCCCGCCGCGCGACTACGTCGGTGCCATCGAGTCCGTCGGCGAGGTCATCGAGATGGTCGGCCGTCTGCTGGACAACGGCACCGCCTACCAGCTGGACGACGAGTACCCCGACGTCTACTTTCGCCGCGACGCCACCCCGGACTTCGGCTACGAGTCCAACTACGACGAGGCGACGATGGCGGAGTTCTTCGCCGAGCGCGGCGGCGACCCGGACCGCCCGGGCAAGCGCGACCCGCTGGACGCCCTGGTCTGGCGCGCCGAGCGCGAGGGCGAGCCCGCGTGGGACGCCCCGTTCGGCCGCGGCCGGCCGGGCTGGCACATCGAGTGCTCGGCCATCGCCGTCAACCGCCTGGGCATGGGCTTCGACATCCAGGGCGGCGGCAGCGACCTGAAGTTCCCGCACCACGAGTTCTCCGCAGCCCACGCCGAGGCCGCCAACCCGGGCGCCCACGACCACTCCGGCCCCGGCGCGGGCCCGCGCATGGCGAAGCACTACGTCCACTCCGCGATGATCGCCCTCGACGGCGTGAAGATGTCCAAATCGCTCGGCAACCTGGTCTTCGTCTCGAAGCTGGTGGCGGCGGGCACCGACCCGTCCGCCATCCGCCTGGGCGTCTACGCCGGCCACTACCGCTCCGACCGCGACTGGTCCGACGAGGTCCTCGCCGACGCCGAGGCCCGCCTCACCCGCTGGCGCGCCGCCTGCGCGTCCCCGTCCGCCCCGGCCGAGCCCGCCATCCGCGAACTGCGGGAGGCGCTGTCCGACGACCTGGACACCCCGCGGGCGCTGCGCGTCGTCGACGCCTGGGCCGCGGGCCGCGGCGCGACCGGCGACCGGGTACCCGGCGAGGGGGAGCAGGAGGTCGCTGGCGAGCTCATGCGCACCGCCCTCGACGCGCTGCTCGGCGTGAAGCTGTAGCGGCGGGCGTCGTCACGCCTGCCCCGCGCGACGTGCGCACCCATGCGCGATTGCGCACGCGCGCGACCCCTCGATGCGGGGGCGAGGAAAAAGCGGACTAAGCTGTTCACCCATGTCGCATTCCCCCACCACCCCGGCCATGGACCCGCACGGCGCCGAATTCCTCGACGCGCTCCGCGAACGCGTTCTCATCGGCGACGGCGCCATGGGCACCCAGCTGCAGGGGTTCGACCTCGACGTCGACGACGACTTCCTGGGCCTGGAGGGCTGCAACGAGATCCTCAACGAGACGCGCCCCGACGTCCTGGAACTCATCCACCGCCGCTACTTCGAGGCCGGCGCCGACCTGGTCGAGACCAACACCTTCGGCTGCAACAAGCCCAACCTCGCCGACTACGACATAGAGGACCGCATCCGCGAGCTCGCCCGCAAGGGCACCGAAATCGCCCGCCGCGTCGCCGACGGAATGGGCCCCGGCCGCGAGGGCATGCGCCGTTTCGTCCTGGGCGCCATCGGCCCCGGCACCAAGCTGCCGTCGCTCGGCCACGCGCCCTTCACCGACCTGCGCGACGCATACGTCGAATGCGGCCTGGGCATGCTGGAGGGCGGCGCCGACGCGTTCCTCATCGAAACATGCCAGGACCTTCTGCAGGTCAAGGCGGCGGTCATCGGCGTCCAGACCGCGATGGAGCAGATGGGCCGCCGCCTGCCCATCGTCGTCCACGTCACCGTCGAGACCACCGGCACAATGCTCATGGGCTCCGAGATCGGCGCCGCGCTCACCGCGCTGGAGCCGCTCGGCATCGACATGATCGGCCTCAACTGCGCCACCGGCCCCGCCGAGATGAGCGAGCACCTGCGCTACCTGTCGAAGAACGCGCAGATCCCGGTCTCCGTCATGCCGAACGCCGGCCTGCCGGTGCTCGGCAAGAACGGCGCCGAGTACCCGCTGCAGCCCGACGAGCTCGCCGACGCCCTGCGCGGCTTCGTCGAGGAGTTCGGCCTGTCCATGGTCGGCGGCTGCTGCGGCACCACCCCGGAGCACATCTCCGCCGTCCGCGACGCCATCGCCGGCACCGACGAGGTCACCCCCGCCGTCCGCGCCGAGCGCCACCCGCGCGAGTCCGACGACGTCGCCTCCCTGTACTCCACGATGCCGCTGACGCAGGACACCGGCATCACCATGATCGGCGAGCGCACCAACGCCAACGGCTCCAAGCGCTTCCGCGAATCCATGCTCGCCGGAGACTGGGAGGACTGCCTGGACATCGCCCGCCAGCAGACCGTCGACGGAGCCCACATGATCGACCTCTGCGTCGACTACGTCGGCCGCGACGGCCGCGACGACATGCGCACCCTCGCCGCGATGGTGGCGACGTCGACGACGCTGCCGGTGATGATCGACTCCACCGAGCCCGGCGTCATCGAAGCGGGCCTCGAATGCCTCGGCGGCCGCTGCGCCGTCAACTCCGTCAACTTCGAGGACGGCGACGGCCCCGACTCCCGCTACCAGCGCATCATGCGCCAGGTGAAGAAGCACGGCGCCGCCGTCGTCGCCCTGGCCATCGACGAGGAGGGCCAGGCCCGCACCGCCGAGCGCAAGGTCGAGATCGCCGAGCGCCTCATCGCCGACATCACCGGCACGTGGGGCCTGCGCGAGCGCGACATCATCGTTGACTGCCTGACGTTCCCCATCTCCACCGGCCAGGAGGAGACCCGCCGCGACGGCATCGAGACCATCGAGGCCATCCGCGAGCTCAAGCGCCGTCACCCCGAGATCCACACCACCCTCGGCCTGTCGAACATCTCGTTCGGCCTCAACCCCGCCGCGCGCCAGGTGCTGAACTCCGTGTTCCTCCACGAGTGCGTCGAGGCCGGACTCGACTCCGCCATCGCCCACTCGTCGAAGATCCTGCCGATGAACCGCATCGACGACGAGCAGCGCACCGTCGCCCTGGACATGGTCTACGACCGCCGCCGCGACGCGGACCACCCCGACGGCGCCTACGACCCGCTGCAGACGTTCATGCAGCTGTTCGAGGGCGTCTCCGCCGCCGACGCCAAGGACGCCCGCGCCGAGAAGCTCGCCGCCATGCCGCTGTTCGAGCGCCTGGCCCAGCGCATCATCGACGGCGAGCGCACCGGCATGGAGGCCGACCTCGACGCGGCGATGGAGGAGAAGACCCCCATCCAGATCATCAACGAGGACCTGCTCGGCGGCATGAAGACCGTCGGCGACCTCTTCGGTTCCGGCCAGATGCAGTTGCCGTTCGTCCTCCAGTCCGCCGAGTGCATGAAGGCCGCCGTCGGCTACCTCGAGGGCTTCATGGACGCCGAGGACAGCACCGGCTCCAAGGGCCGCATCGTCCTGGCGACGGTCAAGGGCGACGTCCACGACATCGGCAAGAACCTCGTCGACATCATCCTGTCCAACAACGGCTACGAGGTGCACAACATCGGCATCAAGCAGCCCGTCGCGAATATCCTCTCCGCGGCGCAGGAGACCGGCGCCGACGCCATCGGCATGTCCGGACTGCTGGTGAAGTCCACCGTCGTCATGAAGGAGAACCTCGAGGAGCTCAACGCCGCCGGCGTCGCCGCGCAGTTCCCCGTCCTGCTCGGCGGGGCGGCCCTGACCCGCGCCTACGTCGAGGACGACCTGACGGAGATCTACGAGGGCGACGTCTACTACGGTCGCGACGCCTTCGAGGGCCTGCGCATCATGGACGAGGTCATGGCCGTCAAGCGGGGCGAGGGCCCCTCGCCGGACTCCGAGGAGGCGAAGGCCGCCGAGGAGAAGAAGGCCAAGCGCCGGGAGCGGCGCGAGCGCTCCAAGCGCATCGCCGCCAAGCGAGCCGCGGAGGCGGCGCCCGTCGAGATTCCGGAGCGCTCCGACGTCGCCGTCGACGTGCCCGTGGCGACGCCGCCGTTCTGGGGCACGCGCATCGTCAAGGGCGTGGCCCTGAACGACTACCTGACGTGCCTGGACGAGCGCGCCCTGTTCCTGGGGCAGTGGGGCCTGCGCGGCGCCCGCGGCGGCGAGGGCCCGACCTACGAGGAACTCGTCGAGACGGAGGGCCGGCCCCGCCTGCGCGCGTGGCTGGAGAAGCTGTCGACGGCCAACATCCTGCAGCACGCCGCCGTCGTCTACGGCTATTTCCCTGCCGTGTCCGAGGGGCAGGAGGTGCTCATCCTCCCGAGCCCGGAGGACGGTTCCGCGCCCGACCCCGTTGCCGAGCCCATCGCCCGGTTCCCGTTCCCGCGCCAGCAGCGCGGCCGGTTCCTGTGCATCGCGGACTTCGTGCGTTCGCGGGAGAGGGCAGTGGATACCGGGCAGGTCGACGTCATGCCGTTCCAGCTGGTGACGATGGGCCAGCCCATCGCCGACTACGCCAACGAGCTGTTCGCCAAGGACGACTACCGCAACTACCTGGAGATCCACGGCATCGGCG
Source organism: Actinomycetes bacterium (assembly GCA_023388385.1). Taxonomy (GTDB): domain Bacteria; phylum Actinomycetota; class Actinomycetes; order Mycobacteriales; family Mycobacteriaceae; genus Corynebacterium. The sequence goes on from JAEWGK010000017.1 coordinate 9,098, forward strand.
TCCAGCTGACCGAGGCCCTGGCGGAGTACTGGCACTCCCGCGTCCGCGCCGAGCTGGCCTTCCCCGACGGCACCAACGCCGCCCGCGACGACTCCCACGAGGAGCGCGCCTTCTTCGACCTGAAGTACCGCGGCGCCCGCTACTCCTTCGGCTACGGCTCCTGCCCGGATCTGGAGTCCCGCCGCACGATGGTGGAGCTGCTGCGCCCCGAGCGCATCGGCGTCGAGCTGTCCGAGGAGCTGCAGCTGCATCCGGAGCAGTCCACCGATGCGTTCGTGCTGTACCACCCGGAGGCGAAGTACTTCAACGTGTAGCGGCGCGCGAACCCTCCGCCACGCGGACCCGGGCAGGCCGGGGGCGCAACGAGGTCTTTCACGTTCAGGCGCAACAGATGAGCCGCACCTCCGTAAGGGCTGCCATACCCTATCGGACCAGCGCAAACTCGCTGGACGCGCAGCCCGAACAGTGCCATCATCCCGAATATGCGCAATCATGAAGGTATTCGGATGGGCGACGCCCCACCCGGCGATGCCGCAGCTCCCACGGCGACCGACCACGACATCGCCGGCGACCGCGGCACCGTGGCGCGAACGTTCCTCGCCTCCTTCGAGGGCCGCCTCGCCGTGGCAGCACTGGCCGCGATCATCCTGTTCCTCGTCCTGGCCGCCGCCGTCCAGCCCGCCGACGGCTCGCTCCAGTGGTTGCTCGTCCGCATCCCGCTCATCGGGGTCGTCATCGTGGGCGGCATCCCGCTCATCCGCGACGTCGTCACGGCCATGATCAAGTACGACGGCGGGGCGGACATGCTCGCCGCCATCTCCATCGTCACGTCGGTGCTGCTCGGCGAGTGGCTCGTCGCGGCCATCATCGTCCTCATGCTCTCCGGCGGCGAGGCGCTGGAGGAGGCCGCGTCACAGCGCGCCTCCCGCACCCTCGACGCCATCGCCCGGCGCACCCCGACCGTCGCGCACAGGCTGCGGAGCACCGACCTCTCCGGCGGCTTCGACGACATCGCGGCCGGCGACGTCATGGTCGGAGACCTCGTGGCCGTCCTGCCCCACGAGCTGTGCCCGGTCGACGGTGAGGTCGTCTCCGGCCACGGCGCGATGGACGAGTCCTACCTGACGGGCGAGCCGTACGTCGTCTCCAAGTCCGTCGGCTCGGCCGTCATGTCCGGCGCCGTCAACGGCGAGGGCACGCTGTCGGTCCGGGCCACCGCCCGCGCGGAGGACTCCCGCTACGCCCAGATCGTCGGCGTGCTGAAGGACGCGGAGGAGGACCGCCCGCCGATGCGCCGTCTCGCCGACCGTCTCGGCGCCTGGTACACCGTCGTAGCCGTCGTCCTCGGCGCCATCGGATGGATCGTCTCCGGCGACCCGACGCGCTTCCTCGCCGTGGTCGTCGTCGCCACGCCGTGCCCGCTGCTCATCGGCGTTCCGGTGGCCATCATCGGCGCGATTTCGCTGTCGGCGAAGCGCGGCATCATCATCCGCGACCCCGGCATCCTGGAGCGCGTCTCCACGGTGGGCGACATCATGTTCGACAAAACCGGCACACTGACCTACGGCCGTCCGGCGATCACGGAGATCGCGGCGGTCGACGGTGCCGACGCCAACGTCCTGCTCGCCCGCGCCGCGGCGCTGGAGGAGTACTCCCGCCATCCGCTGGCCGCCGCCGTCCGCGACGCCGCCATCGGGCGCGGCCTGGACATCCCCGCCGTCACCGAGGTCGCGGAGAAGCCCGGCATGGGCCTGACCGGGATCGTTGACGGCCACGAGGTCGCACTGACCAGCCGAGCTCGCGCGCTGCGAGAGGACCCGGCCCGCGGCGCCGAGCTGCCGTTCGACGTGTCGGGCATGGAGACCGCGGTGCTGGTCGACGGCCGGATCGAGGGCCTCATCCGCTTCCGCGACCAGCCGCGCGCCTCCGCCGGCGAATTCCTGGCGCACCTGCCGAAGCACCACGGCGTCCGCCGCACGATGATCCTCTCCGGCGACCGCGAGTCGGAGGTCCGCCATCTCGCCGATCAGGTCGGCATCGACGAGGTCCACGCGGGCCTGACCCCGGAGGACAAGCTCTCGATCGTCCGCGAACGCACCGCGGAGAGCCGCACGCTGTTCCTCGGCGACGGCATCAACGACGCCCCGGCCATGACCGCCGCAACCGTCGGCGTCGCCTTCGGCACGGCCAACGACGTCACGACGGAGGCCGCCGGCGCCGTCGTCCTCGACTCCTCCCTGGAGCGCCTCGACGACCTGCTGCACATCGGCCGCCGCATGCGCCGCATCGCACTGCAGTCGGTGCTTGCCGGCATTGGCCTGTCCATCATCGGCATGATCCTGGCCGTCTTCGGCCTGCTGCCGCCGCTGGCCGGCGCGATCGCGCAGGAGGTCATTGACGTCCTCGTCGTGCTGAACGCCGCCCGGGTGCCGTTCATCCACGGCCCGCTGTCGGACTTCGACGACGCGGGAACGCGTGACGGCGCATGACCCGCGTCCCCGGCCCTACGGCTGGTCCTGGGGGCGCACGAGTAGCGTCTGGACGCTGCGGCCGATGGGCCCGCGCGCGTCGTAGAGCTCACCGGCGGTCATGCCGATGCCGTCGGGGCCGATGGAGCCTCGGGCGGCGATGCCCAGCCACCAGTCTCCGGTGAACTCCGGGACGCGGTGGAGGTGGACGACGAGGTCGGTGTTCATGAACGCCCACTCCGACGGGTCGAGCGTCGCGCCGATGCCGTTGGCGGTGTCGACGACCTGCATGAGCCGCTCCACCGGCGACGGCTCCTCGCCGTCGACGACGGGCAGGCGGGTGCGCACCCAGTGCACGGGCGGGGCCTGCCCGCCGGCGCCCGGCAGCGGGTCCGGGTCAGCCGCGGCGACCGCCTCGACCGAGTCGATGTAGCCGCCGCCCCACGCGTCGATGAGCGGCACGCCGTCCGGCCCCGCCTGGTCGGGACCGGGGATGGGCCGCTCAAAGGCACGCTCGATGCCGGAAGTCTCCGCCACCGCCATCCGCCACGCGCTCGCCGACGCCACCGGCCGCCACGACCCGCGAACCTCCGCGAGGAGCTCGGCCTCAACCTTGAGGATCTGCCGGCCGGGCCGGGAGATCCACGACCGGGCGCGCAGCTCCGTGTAGGGCACCGCGCCGAGCAGGTCGACGGCGATGCGCGTGGTGCGGGTGCCCTCCGGGATGCCGGAGCAGCGCTCCAGCATGCGGGTCAGCAGCGCAGCCGGGGGAGAGCCGTGCTGGAACGGGCCCCACGCGCCGTGGGTGTGCTCCGTGGGCATGAAGCGGAGGAACTCGCCGCCGGACGCGGCCATCCCCCCGGGCCCGGCCGAATCCCCGTCGTCGACGGGGCCGAGGGGCAGGAAGTAGGCGGGTGCGTTCATGGACGAAAGGGTAGCGCCGCGGGCGTGCCGCACGGCCGGATTCGCCACGGCGGGGGTAATCCCGGCCG
>JAEWGK010000025.1 GCA_023388385.1 Actinomycetes bacterium
GGGAAGGTACAGGCTCGCGACGCGGACGTCCTCCGCGATGCCGGACGCCGCGGCCGGCAGCGTCGCCGCGATGTAGCGGCCGGACCGCGCGAACTCGTCGGAGCCGAAGCCGACCTCGACGTCCGCGAGCTCCACGCGGGAGAGGATGCCCACGCCGGCGCGGCCCTTCGCCAGCTCGTTCTCCGCCCCGATCCAGTGCCATCCGGCGTCGATGGCCGGGGCAAGGGCCTTCTCCGCCTGGGCGGCGGTGGCGCGAACCTCCTGGAGCAGCATGACGTCGGCGTCGGTCTCCTCCAGCCACGGGAGCATGCCCCGGTTGGTCTCGCTGCGCTCCTTGACGGCGGCGCGGATTCCATTGACGTTGACTGTTGCGATCGTGAGCGTCATGGGGCAGATCCTATCGCCCGGGGTGCCCGGCGCGGTCATCGACCAACCCCGCCAACCAACCATCCGCAAGGTTCGTCTAACCTAATGTCGAACATAAATCCACCCCTGAAAGGACCGCCCGTGGCCCCGACCGGCTTCCGCAGCGTGGAGGCGGAGGTTCTCTGCGCCGACCGCATCTCCCCGGCCTTCGTCCGCATCCGCCTGGGCGGGCCCGGCATGGCGGCACTCGGCGTCGACGGGCCTGTCCTGGATCAGCGGTTCAAGCTCATCGTCCCCGATCCCCATACCGGCGCGCTGGAGCTGCCCGGCGACGGGCCCGGCTGGTACCGCGAGTGGTCCGCTCTGGACCAGGCCCGGCGCGGCGCGATGCGCACCTACTCCATCCGCCGCCAGCTGCTCACCCCGGACCGGACCGAATGGGACGTCGACATGGTGCTGCACGGCTCCCACGCCGCCGGCCCCGCTTCCGCGTGGGCGGAGACGGCGTGCCGGGGCGACCGCGTCGGCGTACACGGCCCCGCTCGCGGCTCGGGACCGACAGCAGGCCAGGCGTTCCGCCCCGGCGCCGCCCGCGATCTGGTGCTGGCCGGCGACGAGACCGCGGCGCCGGCCATCGCCCGCATCCTCGAGGATCTGCCGACGGTGGCGCCGGGCGCGACCGGCGTCGCCCTCGTCGAAATCCCGTCCGCCCACGACACCCCGCACATCGACGTCCCCGCCGGGATGGAGCTGCGGTGGCTGCCCCGCGACGGCGCGCCCCACGGTGAACCGATGACCGCCGCGCTGCTGGAGAGCTGCGGGCTCCCCGCTCGCGATGCCGCCGTCACCGGAGACGCCTCCGGCGGCGCCTCCCCGGACATGACCTGGGATGTCCCCGACGTCGCCGGCGGAGACCGCTACCACTGGATTGCCGGCGAGTCCTCCGTCGTCGTCGCGCTGCGGCGGGCGCTCGTCGCCGCGGGGACGCCGAAGGATTCCGTCGCCTTCATGGGGTACTGGCGCCGGGGCGCGCCCATGGCCTGACTGCCCCCGGGCGCCCGGACGACGGATGCCCCGCCCCCGGGGATCCGGGGACGGGGCGCGAGAGGGGGTGTCGTCACGCGATCATTCAAGGACAGTGCGGCCGCGCGACGAGCGGGTGATGAGGATGTGGGCGGGCACCCAGATGGCGATGGCGGTCAGCGCCATCGCCGCGCCCGCGAGCGACGGCGCGCGGTAACCGAACCCGGCGGCAATGACGGCGCCGCCGATGGCCGCGCCGCCCGCGTTCGCGAGGTTGAGCGCCGCCTGGTTCAGCGCCGCGGCGAGGGTCTGCGCCTCGCCGGCGACGTCCATGAGGCGGGTCTGCAGGTTCGGCACCAGCGTGGAGCCCAGGAACCCGACGAGGCCGAAGTTGACGATGGCGGCGGGCGCCCACTGGCTCGTCCAGTGGAAGGCGACCAGCGACAGCAGAATCGCGATGAAGGAGCCGAGGATCCCGTACTCCAGGTTGCGGTCCGCGACAGCTCCGCCGAGATAGGTGCCCAGCACCATGCCGATGCCGTAGGCCATGAGGACGATCCACATGTGCTCCGCGGGGAAGCCGGCGACCTCCGTCATGGTCCAGGAAATGTACGTGTAGACGGAGAACATGCCGCCGAAGCCGACGGTGCCCATCGCCACCGTGAACCAGACCTGCGGGCGCCCGAGCGCGCCGAGCTCCGTCAGGGGCGAGGTGGGCCGCATGTTCACCATGTGCGGCACGGTGATCCACAGCGCGCCGAGCGTGACGACGCCGACCAGGGCGACGAACGCGAACGCCGAATGCCAGCCGACGCGGGCGCCGATGGCCTGCGCCGCGGGCACGCCCGCAACGGTGGCGACCGCCAGGCCGATGCCGGACAGCGCCACGGCGCGCCCGCGCTTGCCGGGCTCCGCAAGGGACGCGGCGACGAGCGCGGAGACCGAGAAGTAGGCCCCGTGCGGCAGTCCCGCGATGAACCGCGAGAGCATGAGCATGCCGTGGGACGAGGCGAAGACCGTCAGCGCGTTGCCCAGCGTGAACGCCGCCATGAGCAGCAGGAGCATGCGGCGGCGCGGCACGCGGCCAGTGACGGCGGTGATGAGCGGGGCGCCGATGACGACGCCGAGGGCGTAGGCGGTGATGACCTGGCCGGCGACGGCCTCCGAGACGGAGAAGTCCGCGGCGATGTACGGCAGCAGGCCCATCGCGACGAATTCCGTGGTGCCGATGCCGAAGGCGCCGATGGACAACGCCAGCACGGTGAGCGCGCGGCGGCGCGCGGTGGCGTCGTCCTGGCGCGGAAGCGGGCGGCGTCGGACGCGCGGATCGCGGACGACGCCGGAGACGGGTGCGGTGGTGATGCTCATTGACGTCCCTCCGTGGAATGTCGGCTGGGGCGGCCCCGTGGTGGGGGCCGGCGGATGGCGGGGATGCACGGTGGTCGGCGTCGCGCCCCGGTGATGCAGGCGACATCACACGATTGACTGTGTGCTACGTCGCCCGATCGCGTCCGATTGTTTCCGGACGTGCCCGGACGCTACTCCTCCACGCAGCCCCGCGCCACATTCCGCGCCGCCGCCGCGCCGCATCCCCCGCGGCGGCCGCGCGCCGGCCGCGCGGCCCGCACTCCGGGCGGACTCCCGCGGCACGCGCCCCAGCTGGGCGGTTAGGCTAATCTGCCGGGCACGCCACCACACGACGTGCGATCACGCCACCCGAGAGGAACGAGAGGAAACCGCCCCGTGGCCGACCACATCAACCTGTACGAGGTCCTCGGCATCGACCGAGCGGAATCGACCGAGCGGATCAGCGAGGAACTGCTCGCCCGCCTCCGCCACCTGCACGCCGCGGGCGCGCCCGAGGGCGACGCGGAGGTCCAGAAGACGCTCATCGGCCGGGGGATCCTCGGTGACGACGAGCTGCGCCGCGCCTACGACGAGCGCCTCGACGACGACTCCGCCCCAGCAATGACCGTGGCGGCCCTCCGCGAGTTCCAGGCCCGCCGCGCCTTCCCCGGCGCCGCGGCAAACACCGGAGCGAACGCCGAGGCACACATGGGCGCGGACGACCCGTCCGCCGCCGCCACGGAGGTCTTCCCCGGCGGCGACCTCCGGCGGGAGAACGCGGCGCCGGTCGCGGCGACGTCCGGGGAAACCGGCGACGAGGCCCACCCGGCCACCCCGGCCGCCCCGCCATACGGC
>JAEWGK010000046.1 GCA_023388385.1 Actinomycetes bacterium
CGGCGTCGTCACGCGACGCGCCGGAGACCTCCGCCTCCCGGGCCCGACGCGCCGCGCGGCGGCGGCGCGACGCCTCGCGGCGGTCGTCGACCATTTCGACGTCGGTCTGCGTGTACGGCGCGAGGCCGGAGCGCAGGTAGACCTGCTGGGCGCGCAGGACGGGGTCGGAGTCCGCCTGGTCTCGGCGGGCCAGCGCCAGCGCCGACTGCAGCGCGGACTTGCGGAACACCAACCAGCTCACGGCGATGAAGAGGCCGACGGAGCAGATGATGGCCAGCCAGAGACCGAACGCGATACCCGCGCCCGGACCCTCCGGCGAGCGGGACTGGCGCATCCAGCCGGCGGCGAAGGCGTACCACATGCTGATGCCGGCGATGATCCACGTGAGGAAGCCGACGATGACCTGCCGGCTGATCAGCGTGGCCACGACCATGAGGATGGTGAGCAGCTTCAGGACGGCGTGGATGCGCTCCGGCAGGGCCGTCGCCGCGGTCTGCGCCGTCTCCGTGTTGAACAGCACGTCGAAGCCGCGGACCGAACCGGAGTGCGGCAGGAAGTACGTCGTAGCCAGCAGCAGCGTGAACAGGGCGACGGGGCCCAGCGCGTTGCCGATGGTGATGACGCCGGCGGCCTTCCGCTCGACGCCGCGGAGATCGCCGCCTTCCACGGCCGTCACCGCCTGCCCCGTGCCGGCCTTGTTGCTCGCCTCGCCGGCGTCGCCCACGGTCGCCCCCGCGTCCTTCACGTCGTCACTCACAGCCGCATCCTCCCTGGTTGGACGTCACGATCGGCAGCTGCGCACCACGCTGCCGCACCGACGGCAAGCCTAGCCCGACACCGATTGGGGCCGTAGTCGGAGTGCGGCCGGCCTCCCACATGTCGCCGGCGCGGGTGCGGCGGTGATCGGTGACCCCGGAGTCCGCCAGCAGGTAGTGCGGGGCGGAGCCGGTGACGGTCACGGTGATGTAGTCGCCGGGGCGGATGCCGTCGCGGTCGGCGAGGAAGTGCACCAGGCGGCCGTCGCGAGCGCGGCCGGACATGCGCCCGGTCTCCCGGTTGCGGCGGCCGTCACCCTCGGTGACCAGCAGCTCGAGCTCGCGGCCGACCTGCTTCGCATGCTCCTCCTCGCTGATCCGCTCCTGCAGCTCCATGAGCCGACCGAAGCGCTCCGAGACGACCTCCGGCGGCACCTGGTCCGCCATCGTCGCCGCCGGGGTGCCCGGCCGCGGCGAGTACTGGAACGTGTAGGCGGAGGTGAAGCGGGCGCGCTCGACGACGTCGAGGGTCGCCTGAAAGTCCTCCTCCGTCTCCCCGGGGAAGCCGACGATGATGTCGGTGGTGATAGCCGCATCCGGCATCCGCTCTCGGACCTTGTCCAGGATGGCCAGGAACTTCTTCGAGCGGTACGACCGGCGCATGTCCTTCAGCACCTTGTCGGAGCCGGACTGCAGCGGCATGTGCAGCTGATGGCACACGTTCGGCGTCTCCGCCATCGCATCGATGACATCGTCGGTGAACTCCGCCGGGTGCGGGGAGGTGAAGCGCACGCGCTCCAGGCCCTCGATGCCGCCGCACGCGCGCAGCAGCTTGGAGAAAGCGGAGCGGTCGCGCTCCAGCTCCGGGTCGGCGAAGTTCACGCCGTAGGCGTTGACGTTCTGGCCGAGCAGCGTCACCTCGGACACACCCTGCTCCACCAAGGCCTGCACCTCCGCCAGGATGTCGCCCGGGCGGCGATCGCGCTCCTTGCCGCGCAAGCTCGGCACGATGCAGAAGGTGCACGTGTTGTTGCAGCCGACGGAGACGCTGACCCAGCCGGCGTAGGACGACTCGCGCTTGGCCGGCAGAACGGAGGGGAACTCCTCCAGCGCCTCGCGGATCTCCACCTGCGCCTCCTGGTTGTGCGCGGCGCGTTCCAGCAGCGCCGGCAGGGAGCCGAGGTTGTGGGTGCCGAAGACGACGTCGACCCACGGCGCCTTCCGCACCACGACGTCGCGGTCCTTCTGCGCCATGCAGCCGCCGACGGCGATCTGCATCCCCGGGTGCGCGTCCTTCACCGGCTTCAGCCGGCCGAGGGTGCCGTAGAGGCGGTTGTCCGCGTTCTCCCGCACCGCGCAGGTGTTGAAGACGACGACGTCCGCCTGCTCCCCCTCCGGCGCCCGGCGATAGCCGGAGTCCTCCAGCAGGCCGGAGAGGCGCTCCGAGTCGTGGACGTTCATCTGGCAGCCGAACGTGCGGACCTCGTAGGTGCGCCCCGTGCCGGAGCCGGGCCGGGCGCCGACGGCGGGTTCGTTGACGGTGTCGGTGGGAGTGGTCACGGGCCACCACGATAGCGGTCGCCCCTCCGCCCACGGCAATCGTGCGGCCCGGCTCACGCGTACCGCCGCGGGCGCGCTGTCGCCGGGTCCGCGTGACGACGCGCGGGCGCGGTCTACGGGTGGTCGCCCGACAGTTCCGCGTAGCGGTCGTCGAGCGCGTGCTTCGCGACGTCCACGGCGACCGACTGCCCGAACCCCCGTCGGGCCAGAACCCCGACGACGCGCCGCAGGTCCCGGTCCCGGCCGGCGCGGTCCCCCGGGACGGAGCGGATGGTGCGGGCCTTCTTCTCCGCGAGGGCGACGGCGGTGGCGTGCTCGTCGGCGTCGGAGACCTGCTCCAGCGCCTCCTCCCGGACGTGCGGGGCCACGCCCTTTTCAGCAAGCTCCCTGTCCAGGACGCGGCGGGACTTGCCGCGCCGCGCGGCCCGCTGGCGCACCCATTCGGACGCGAACACCGCGTCGTCGATGAGGTGGGCGGCCTCAAGGTCGTCGAGGACGCGGTCGATGTCCTCGCGCGTCCTGCCCGGGTCCTCCATCAGCCGGGAGCGCAGCTCCTCCCGGGACCGCGAACGCTGGTCGAGCAGCCGCAGGGCGTGGGCGCGGATCGGCGCGCGGCGTTCCTCCGCCGCTTTGTCGACGATCCCCGAGCCGTCCGCGTCCTCCATTTCCGCGATGGCCCGCCGCAGGGCCTCGACGCGTCTGGCTGCGGGTGCGGAGGCGGGCGGCGCGGGGACGCCGTCACGTCCGTTCGCGGCGCCCGCCGGCCGGGATCCGTCGTCGCGCACCGTCTACTCGTCGTCCTCGTCGTCGAAGTCGACGTTGGGCACGACGTCGATCGGCGCGTCAGCGTCGATCTCCTCCTCCGCCTGGTTGGCGTACTCGCCGATGCCGAGCTTGCGCAGGATCTTGTCCTCGATCTCTTCGGCGATGTCCGGGTTGTCCTTGAGGAACTGGCGGGACTTCTCCTTGCCCTGGCCCAGCTGATCGCCCTCGTAGGTGAACCAGGAGCCGGACTTCTTCACGATGCCGTTGTCGACGCCCATGTCCAGGATGGAGCCCTCGCGCGAGATGCCCTCGCCGTACAGGATGTCGAACTCGGCGATCTTGAACGGCGGCGAGACCTTGTTCTTCACGACCTTGAGGCGGGTACGGTTGCCGACGGCGTCCTGGCCCTCCTTCAGGGTCTGGATGCGGCGGATGTCGCAGCGCACGGAGGCGTAGAACTTCAGGGCCTTGCCGCCCGTCGTCGTCTCCGGGGAGCCGAACATCACGCCGATCTTCTCGCGCAGCTGGTTGATGAAGATGGCGGTCGTGCCCGAATGGGACAGCGCGCCGGCCATCTTGCGCAGCGCCTGCGACATGAGGCGGGCCTGCAGGCCGACGTGGGAGTCGCCCATCTCGCCGTCGATCTCCGCCTTCGGGGTCAGCGCGGCGACGGAGTCGATGACGATGATGTCGATGGCCCCGGAGCGCACCAGCATGTCGGCGATCTCCAGCGCCTGCTCGCCGGTGTCCGGCTGGGACACCAGCAGGTTATCGGTGTCGACGCCCAGCTTCGCCGCGTACTGCGGGTCGAGTGCGTGCTCCGCGTCGATGAACGCGGCGATGCCGCCGTCCTTCTGCGCCTCCGCGATGGCGTGGAGGGCGACGGTGGTCTTGCCGGAGGATTCCGGGCCGTAGATCTCGACGATGCGGCCGCGCGGGAAGCCGCCGATGCCCAGCGCCACGTTGATGGCGGTGTTGCCGGAGGAGATCGCACGGATCGGCGGACGCTCCTCATCGCCCAGTCGCATGATGGCGCCCTTGCCGAAATCCTTCTCGATGTTCGCCAGGGCGACGTCGAGGGCCTTCAGGCGGTCCCCGCCTCCCGCCGTCGCCGTCGTCTTCTTCTTCGCCACGTCGTTCTCCTTCCGCTGGTACCCGGTGCTCACGTCCGGTTCAGGATGCTGTTCGGTGTTCACGCCCCATTGGACGCGGGCGGGGCCCGGCCGGTTCCACATTCGCTGGCGCTCGGTTCCCCTCCGGGTGCACCCCTGGTTCTATCGCGGAACCGGACGTTCCCGCGGACGCGACGCCAGCATATCCGAACGCCAATTCGAACGCCACTCGCCGGAGGCGGCGTGTTCGACGCCGTATTCGCACGCCTTGCCGACGTTCGAACGGCGCGCATTCACCGGTCGTCGGTCACCTCAGGCGCGGTCCGGGAACGAATCCTCGCCCTCGTCGGGACCGAGCCAGCGCTCCTCCGGCACGTCGTTGTCGCGGCACAGGGCCCACCAGATCTCGCGCAGATCCTCCCCGCGGTCCATGAGCTCCTGCGGAGTCGCCCCGAAATCGGTGAGGACGTGCGAGGCCAGCATCCAGGATCCGACATGGTCGCCGAACTCCGCCCTGACCAACCGGTGAAACTCCGCCAAGCGCATGGAGCCGAGGGTACAGGGCGACCGCGGGGCCACCTCCGCCGAACGGTGGTGACCGTCGTCACGCAACCGCCCCATGATCGGCGTTCATGTGGGCGGATAAGCTGGGCTCATGCAGAAGACCACCATCCTCGACATCGTGCTGATCGCGGCGTTCGCGGCGCTCATCATCGTCCTCGGCGCGGTGTCCATCCCCGTCGGCGCGACGGGCGTGCCGATTGTCCTCCAGAACATGGGCATGGTCCTCGTAGGCCTGCTGCTGGGCTGGAAGCGGGGCACGCTGTCCGTCCTCCTGTTCCTCGCCGTCGGGCTCGTCGGCGTCCCGAACCTCGCGGGCTTCCGCACCACCCTGTCGGCCCTGCCCGGCCCGACGGTCGGGTACATCGTCGGATACATCGTCACCGCGCTCATCGTCGGTCTGCTCACGGTGCGCCGTCCCCGGAACACCATCGCGCAGATCAGCCTGTTCATCCTCGCCGGCGTCATCGGCATTCTGGCGCAGTACCTCTGCGGTTCCGTCGGCCTGGTCATCGTCTCCGGCATGGAGTTCGGCGCCGCCGTCGCGTCCAACGCCGCGTTCATCGTCGGCGACCTCATCAAGGTGGTCATCGCGGCCGTCATCGCCGCGCCCGTCCTACGCGCCGTTCCCTCGCTACGCCCGAACAGGGCCGGGACGGCCCCCGCCGTCTCGGGGCCCGCGGGCAGCGGCGCCGGCACGACCGCGTAGGCGGCACCCATTGCCCGTCATCCGCTTCGAGGACGCCTGCTGCGACTTCGGCTCCCGCCGCGCCCTCGGCCCCGTCGCCGCCGAGCTGACCGAGCGCCGCATCGGCGTCATCGGCCCCAACGGCGGCGGGAAGTCGACGTTCGTCCGCCTCATCAACGGCCTCGACGAGGCCACCGCCGGCCGCGTCACCGTCGATGGCGTCGACCCCGCCAAAGACGGCCGTGCCGTGCGCCGCCACGTCGGGTTCGTGTTCTCCGACGCCGACAACCAAATCGTCATGCCCACCGTCGCCGAGGACGTGGCGTTCTCGCTGAGGCTGCGCAAGGTCCCGGTGCGCGACCGCGGACCGCTCGTCGACGCGGCCCTCGCCCGCGTCGGCCTCCTCGGCCACGCCGACGACTCCCCGCACGACATTTCCGGCGGCCAGAAGCAGCTCCTGGCCCTGACGTCCGTGCTCGCCCTGGAGCCCGACCTCATCATCGCCGACGAACCGACGACGCTCCTCGATCTCCGCAACCGGCGGGCGCTGCGGAACGTGTTCGAGGAGCTGGACCAGCAGCTGGTCGTCGTCACGCACGATCTCGACTTCCTGGACGGCTTCGACCGCGTCCTGTGCATCGAGCGCGGCCGCATCGTCGATGATGGCGCGCCCGGCGACGTCATCCCCGCCTACGTGCGGCGGATGGAGGACGGGGCCTGACATGAGCCGCCTGCCCATCCCCCTGAGCGTCTACGTCCCCGGGGACTCACCGTTGCACCGCGCACCGGCCGGCTGGAAGCTGGGCGGTGTCGTCGCTTTCGTCATCGGGGTGTCCTTCCTCGCGGACACGATCCCGGTGGCGGCGGTGGCGCTCGTCGTCACGGCCCTCGGGTACGCCGTCGGCCGGATTCCGCCGCGGACTGCGGCGTGGCAGATGTTCGGCGCCGTGCCGATCCTGGTGTTCATCGCAGTCTTCCAGGGCTTCACCGTCGGCTGGGGCGACGCCGCCGTGATGTTCCTGTCGGTCCTGGCGTGCATCATCGCGGCGACGCTCATCACGC
>JAEWGK010000123.1 GCA_023388385.1 Actinomycetes bacterium
CCCATGACGGCCAACACCGAACGCCGACGGGCGGAGGTGCTCGGCGCGATCGTGGCCGACTACATCGCCTCGCAGGAGCCCGTCGGCTCGAAGGCTCTGGTGGAGCGGCACAACCTGGGGGTGTCCAGCGCGACCATCCGCAACGACATGGCCGTGCTGGAGGCTGAAGGCTACATCACGCAGGAGCACGCCAGCTCCGGGCGCGTGCCGACGGAGAAGGGCTACCGCCGCTTCGTCGACTCCATCTCGCAGGTCAAGCCCCTGTCGCGGCCGGAGCGCCGCGCCATCCTGGGTTTCCTGGAGGGCGGCGTCGACCTGGACGACGTGCTGCGGCGCTCCGTGCAGCTGCTCAGCCAGCTGACCCGCCAGGTGGCGGTGGTGCAGGTGCCGACGTTCGACGTATCCCGCGTGCGCCACTGCGAGGTCGTGCAGCTGGCCGACGTGCGCCTGCTGCTCATCCTCATCACCGACGCCGGCCGCGTCGAGCAGCGCAACGTGGAGCTCGCCGCGCCGATGGCCCCTGACGACGTGCCGCCGTTGCGCGAGATGCTGAACCGCGCGATGGGCGGCAAGACGCTCGCCGACGCCTCCGCGTCCATCGCGGACCTGGCCGCCAACGCGCCGGCCGACATGCGCGACGTCGTCCTGCGCTGCTGCACCGTCCTGCTGGAGCAGCTCATCGAGCGTCCGCCGGACCGGCTCATCCTCGCCGGCGCCTCCAACCTCACCCGCGTGGGCCATGGTCGGCTCCCGTCGACCCTGCCGCAGGTGCTGGAGGCGCTGGAGGAGCAGGTCGTCGTGCTCAAGCTGCTGTCGGCGGCGCAGGACCTGCACCAGGTGCGCGTGTCCATCGGCACGGAGAACGAGGACGAGGAGCTGCGCGGCACCTCCGTCGTCTCCACCGGCTACGGCACGTCGGAGGGGATCCTCGGCGGCCTCGGCGTCGTCGGGCCCACCTACATGGACTACCCGGGAACAATGGCGTCGGTCGCCGCCGTTGCACGGTACGTCGGGCGGGTGCTCGGCGACGGGTGAACCGGCGTGACCGGCCGTGGGCCGGGTTCGGCCGTGCCGTCGCCCGGTAGTACGGTCGTACCCCGTGTGCAGGCAGCAGGACAGGAAGTGAGGGCTTGTGGCGACTGACTACTACGGCATCCTCGGCGTCTCGAAGGACGCCACGGAGTCGGAGATCAAGAAGGCGTACCGGAAGCTGGCGCTGAAGTACCACCCGGACCGCAACCCGGACGATGAGGAAGCGGCGGAGAAGTTCCGTGAGGCCTCCGTCGCCCACGAGGTGCTGTCCGACCCGGAGAAGCGCCGCATCGTCGACATGGGCGGCGACCCGATGGCGCCGGCCGGCGGCGGCATGGGCGGTGCCGGGGGCTTTGGTGGCGCGGGTGGCTTCGGGGACATCTTCGAGGCGTTCTTCGGCGGCTCCGGCGGCGGCCATCGCCGCCGTTCCCGCGTGCAGCCCGGCTCCGACGCTCTCCTGGGCGTCACCCTGGGCCTCGACGAGTGCTTCACCGGCGTGCGCAAGCCCATCACCGTCGACACCGCCGTTCTGTGCGAGGTGTGCGAGGGCACCGGCTCCAAGTCCAAGTCCAAGCCGAAGACCTGCCCCGACTGCAACGGCACCGGCGAGATTCAGCAGGTCCAGCGCTCCTTCCTGGGCAACGTCATGACGTCGCGGCCCTGCCCGCGCTGCGCCGGCACCGGCGAGATCATCCCCGACCCCTGTCCGAACTGCGGCGGCGACGGCCGCGTCCGAGCCCGGCGCGACCTGACCGTGAACATCCCGGCCGGCGTCTCCGACGGTATGCGCATCCGCATGGCCGGCCAGGGCGAGGTCGGCCCGGGCGGCGGCCCGGCCGGCGATCTCTACGTTGAGGTCCGCACCGACCCGCACCCGGTGTTCCAGCGCGACGGCGACGACCTGCACGTCGGCGTCAAGGTGCCGATGGTCGACGCCGCCCTGGGCACCAGCCTTGACGTCGAGAATCTGGTCGGGGAGACCATGACCATCACCGTCGATCCGGGCACCCAGCCGGGCGAGCGCGTGCGCGTCGAGGGGCGCGGCATGCCGCACCTGCGGGCCGAGGGCGCCGGCGACCTCTACGCCCACGTCGAGGTCGAGGTCCCGACCAAGCTGGACCGCCGCTCCCGCGAGATGCTGGAGAGCCTGCGCGACCACCGCGGCGAGTCCGCGGCCGTCGCCGACGGCTCCGCGCACAAGTCCCGCTTCGGCCGCTGGCGCGACCGCCTGCGAGGCTGATCCCCGTGGGCCTGCCCGTCTTCCTCGCCGACTTCGGCGGCGCGCTGCCCGCCGCCGGTGTCCGCCTGCGCCTCGACGGCGACGAGGGGCGCCATGCCGTCGCCGTCCGTCGCATCGGCGTGGGCGACGAGCTGCTGCTCACCGACGGCGCCGATCGCCGTGCCCGTGTTCGTGTCGCCGCCGTCGAGGGCAAGTCGGCGCTGACCGCGGAGGTCATCTCCGCGGAGGACGTGCCGCGCCCGGCGCCGCACGTCACCGTCGTCCAGGCGCTGCCGAAGTCCGACCGCGCCGAACTCGCCGTCGACCTGGCCGTGGAGGCCGGCGCCGACCGCATCGTGCCGTGGGCCGCGCGCCGCTGCGTGGCCCGGTGGACGGACGCGAAGGAGGCCAAGGCCCGCGCCAAGTGGGCCGCCACCGCCCGCGAGGCCGCCAAGCAGGCCCGCCGCACGTGGGTGCCGCCGGTGGGGCCGCTGCACGACCACGCCGCGCTGCTGGGCCTCGTCCTCTCCACCATCGCCGGCGGCGGCCGCGCCGCGGTGCTCCACGAGGCCGGCGGCCGCCCGCTGCGCGACTTCGCCGAATCGCTCGGCGACGCCGGCGAGATCCTGCTCGTCGTCGGCCCGGAGGGCGGCCTCGACGACGCCGAGCTCGCCGACCTGCGCGACGCCGGCGCGGAGGCCGTCGTCCTGGGCCCCACCGTCCTGCGCACGGCCCTGGCCGGCGCCGCGGCGATCTCCGCCCTCGGACCGCTGACGGGGCGTTGGTGAGCGGCGCCGGCCCCGCGGGAGACCGGACCGCGGGTGACGGGGCCCGCGCCGGCCGCGCCGGCCGAGGCCCCGGCGTCATCCGCGTCGCCGTGCCATGGCTGCTGTGCGCCGCCGCGGGCCTCGGCGCCTCCGCGGCGCACGTGCCCGCCGGCTGGCTGGTCGGCTCCATGCTCATGGCGGTGGCGCTCACGCTGCTCGGCGGTGGCCGGCACGCCCCGGACGTCCGCTGGACCCGGCCGTGGCCGCTGCGCTTCGGCCAGGTCGTCATCGCTCTGCTGGCCGTCGGTCCGGTGGCGAAGTCGAGCCCGGGGGAGCTGGTGGCGGGTCTGCCGCTGGCGCTGCTGGTCACCGCCGTGTCGATGATCGCCGCGTGGTTCTCCGGCATGTGGCTGCGCCGCCGGGCCGGCGTCGACCCGGCGACGTCGGTGATGTCGACGCTCCCCGGCGGCGCCTCGCTCATGCTCGCCATGGCCCGTGACGTCGGCGCCGACGAGCGCTTCGTCGTCTTCGCCCAGTACCTCCGGCTGATGGTCGTGTCCATCTCGCTGCCCGTCGCGGCGCTCATCCTCGGCGGCTCGTCGGCCGGCGGTGCCCCGATGCCGTGGATCGGCGGCGCCGGCGGGTGGCTCATGGTCGCCGGGGCCCTGCTGCTCGCGCGCCTGGTGCAGCGGTTCGTCCCCCGGTTCCCGGCGCCGTACATCATCACCATCCTGGTCGTCGGCGTAACCGCGGCGATGCTCGCCCCGGGGCACGTCCCGGAGCTGCCGCGCCTGGCGGTCGTCGCGGCGTACGTTCTGTTCGGCGTCTCCTCCGGCTCCGGCATGACTGTGGAGAACCTCCGCGCCTTCGGCCGTGCCCTGCCGCACGTCGTCGGGGGCATCGCCCTGGTGCTCGCGGCATCGGGGGCGTGCGGCGCGGTGATGTGGGCCGTCGGCCTG
>JAEWGK010000252.1 GCA_023388385.1 Actinomycetes bacterium
CCGTCGCGGAGCTGGCGGAGGTCCGCGCCCGCGTGCGTGCCGAGGGCCTGCCCGTGCGCGTCGCCGCCGACGAGTCCATCCGCAAGGCCGACGACCCGTGGGAGGTCGTGCGGCTGAAGGCCGCGGACGTCGCCGTCGTCAAGGCCGCGCCGCTCGGCGGCCCGCGCGCGCTCGTCGACCTGGGCCTGCGGCTCGCGGATCACGGGGTGGCGCTGACGGTGTCGTCGGCGCTGGAGACCGCCGTCGGCATGCACGCGGGGCTCGTCGCCGCCGCGGCGCTGCCGGACCCGCAGCCCTGCGGGCTGGCCACCGGGTCGCTGTTCGCGGAGGACGTCTGCGCTCCGCGGGCGCTTGTCGACGGCCACCTCGCCGTCGCACCCGCCGTACCCGATCCGGACCGCATGGACGCCCTGGCCGCGCCGGGGGATCGGCGCGACTGGTGGCTGGACCGGGCGCGGCGTTGCCTGCGGCTACTCTAGATCCCCATGGACACCGCCCCCGCCTCCGTCGCCGCCGCCGTCATCGTCGACGAGCTCGCCCGCCTGGGCGTGCGCGAGGCGGTCGTCTGCCCCGGCTCCCGCTCGGCCCCGCTGGCGCGGGCGCTGGCGGCGGCGGACGCGGAGGGGCGCATCCGCCTCCACGTGCGCATGGACGAGCGCGGCGCGGGCTTCCTCGCCCTCGGGCTCGCGGCGGGGTCGGGGGCGCCGGTGCCCGTCGTCGTCACGTCCGGCACGGCGGTGGCGAACCTCGCCCCGGCGATGGTCGAGGCCACGTGGTCCGGCATTCCGCTCCTGGCGCTCACGGCCGACCGGCCGGCGTCGTACCGCGGCACGGGGGCCAACCAGACCATCGAGCAGTCGCGGCTCTTCGACGCCTGCTCCGTGCGCTGCGACGACGTCGACGCCACCGGCGCCGTCGACCCGGCGGTGCTGCGCGCCCGCGTCGACCGCATGGTCGCGGCGATGACGGGGCCGTCGGGCGGGGCGGGCCACCTCAACGTCCGCCTCGTCGAGCCGCTCGTCCCGGAGCGCGACGACGTGCCGCAGCTCCCGCCGGGCCGCCCGGACGGCCGACCGTGGACCGACGTCGGTCACCTCGCGCCGGGCCGGCCGCGCCCGGTCGTCCTCGACGTCTCGGTGCCGACGCTCGTCATCGCCGGCGACGGCGCCCCGTCCATCCCGGAGCTCGACGACGTCCCGACCGTCGCGGAGCCCACCGCCCCCGCCCCGGCGACGCCGGTGCACCCGCTGGCCCTCGGGTTGCTGTGCGGCGGCCCGCTGGTGGGCGACGAGGGCGTCGTCGACGTCCGGCCCCGCCAGGTCGTCGTCCTCGGCCGGCCCACGCTGCACCGTCCGGTGGCCCGGTTGCTCGCGGACCCGGACGTCGAGGTGACCGTCGTCACGCGGGGCGGGCGGCCCCGCGCCGAGGACTACCCGGACGTCACCGCCAACGCGGTGCGCACATGCGCCGCGGTGGCCGTGACGGGCGAGCAGCCGGAGACCTGGCTGCGCGCGGCGGAGGCCGCGTCGGAGATCGCCGCCGACGCCGTCCGCGAGGCCGTCGCCGCAGATGGCGCGATGTCCGGGCTCCACGTCGCGGCGGCGGTGGCGGACTCGCTGCGCACCGGCGACCTGCTGGTGCTCGGCGCGTCCAACGCTGTGCGCGACGCGTCGCTGGCGGGCCTGCCGTTCCCCGGCGTCGACGTCGTGGGCTTCCGCGGGGCCGCCGGCATCGACGGCACCATCGCGGCGGCGATCGGCCGGGCGCTCGTGCGCGACCGCTCCGAGCCCGACGCCGTCCGCCCGCCGCGCACGCTGGCGCTCATGGGCGACCTCACGTTCCTCCATGACGCCGGCTCCCTGCAGGTGGGCCCCGGCGAGCCGCGCCCGGGCAACCTCCTCATCGTCGTGGCCAACGACGTCGGCGGCGGCATCTTCGAGACCCTCGAGCCCGGCCGCGAGGAGCTGCGGGCCGGCTTCGAGCGCATCTTCGGCACCCCGCACGACGTCGACATCGCCGCAGTGTGCGACGCGTACGGCGTCGACTACCGCCGGGCCGACGACCTGCCGACGCTGCTGGCCGAGCTGCACCCCGACACCGACGTCGACGGCATCCGCGTCGTCGAGGCGCGCACGGACCGCTCCGTGCGCCGTGCCCTCCACGCGGGCCTCGCGGCCCGGACGACGGCGGGTGAGGCGTGATGGGCGGGGGCTGGCCGCGCCGGTTCCGGCAGGCGATCCTCGTGCTGCTCGCGGTGCTGCTCGTGTCGTGCCTGGGCATGGTGTTCGGCGCGTGGTGGGGCGACCGCGGCATCGAGTCGGACACGGGCCACGCCGTCGCGGAGGTCCGGTCCGTCGAGCGCATGCGGACGTCGGTGGACTTCGTCGACGAGGACGGCGAGTACCGCTCGCCCCCGCGTGGCGTCCGCTATCCGGTCGGCCTGGAGGAGGGCGATCGCGTCCGGGTCGAATACGACAGGGGGGATCCGGACCTCGCCCGCGTCGAGGGCCGCCGCTGGACCCTGACGCTCGTCCCGGCGGCGTCCGTCTTCGCAGCGGGGCTGCTGATCGCC
The DNA here is from genome assembly GCA_023388385.1 of Actinomycetes bacterium. GTDB lineage: Bacteria > Actinomycetota > Actinomycetes > Mycobacteriales > Mycobacteriaceae > Corynebacterium. The sequence goes on from JAEWGK010000252.1 coordinate 2,573, forward strand.
GCGGTGCCGTGGTGGCTCACGGTTCGCGCCACCAGGCTCGACACCGTGGGTTCACCGTACGATAAGGGAAAGTAAACCTCGCCATAACGGCCTCGACGAAAGGGGGTGGCACGGTGGGTCGCATGCGAGTCGCAATCGTCGCGGAATCCTTCCTCCCCAACATGAACGGCGTCACGAACTCCGTTCTCCGGGTGCTCGACCATCTGGCGGACCGCGGGCACGAGGCGCTGGTCATCGCGCCCGGCGCCCGCATGCACCAGGAGGAGGCGGAGTCCTACCGCGGCTTCCGCATCGCCCGGGTGCCCACCGTGATGGTGCCGCTCATCGACTCTCTGCCGATCGGCGTCCCGAACTCCACGCTGGCCGTGGAGCTGCGCCGCTTCGCCCCCGACGTGGTCCATCTGGCCTCGCCGTTCGTCCTCGGCGCCGCCGGCGCGTTCACCGCCCGCGCCCTGCAGATCCCGGCCGTCGCCGTGTATCAGACGGACGTCGCGGGCTTCGCCAACAACTACCGCCTCAAGGGCCTCGGCTCCGCCGCGTGGGCCTGGACGCGCGTCATCCACAACTCCTGCGCCCGCACGCTCGCCCCGTCCACGTCGACCATCCGCGATCTGATGGAGCACGGGATCCGCGATATCCACCGCTGGGGCCGTGGCGTCGACGGCGTCCGCTTCCACCCGTCGAAGCGCTCCGATGCGCTGCGCCGCATGTGGAGCCCGGACGGCCGCCCGATCGTCGGCTACGTCGGCCGCCTGGCCGCGGAGAAGTCGGTCCAGCGCCTCGCGGAGGTCGCGGCGGACGGCCGCTGGCAGGTCGTCATCGTGGGCGACGGCCCGGAGCGGAAGCAGCTGCAGGAGCGCCTGCCGTCGGCCGTGTTCACCGGCCAGCTGGGCGGCGACGAACTGGCCCGCGCCTACGCCTCCCTGGATCTCTTCGTCCACACCGGCGAGTACGAGACGTTCTGCCAGGCCATCCAGGAGGCCCACGCCTCCGGCGTCCCGGCCATCGCCCCCGACGCGGGCGGTCCGCGTGATCTCATCCACCCCGGCGTCGATGGCGAGCTGCTGCCGGTCGACGGCTTCGCCCGCGCCCTGTCCGCCGCCGTCGCCCGCTGGACCGGCGACGTCGTCAGCGACGACCTGCGCCGAACCTGCCGCGCGTCCGTCGAGGGCCGCACGTGGGAGTCGCTCTGCGAGGATCTCCTGGGCCACTACGCCGCCGTCTCCGGTGCCTCCGCGCGCCCCCGGACGGGCCGCGCGGACCGCGTGGCGTGAGGCTCCGGTAGCCTTCCCGGTGTGGCGAAGGCAGATCTGGACAAGAAGCCGTTCGAGGTCGCGTCGATGTTCGACGCCGTCGGGAAGCGGTACGACATCACCAACACCGTGATGACGGGCGGCCTCGACGCCTACTGGCGCCGCCGCATCACCCGCCGGCTCGATCCGCGGCCGGGGGAGCGGGTCCTCGATCTCGCCGCGGGCACCGCTATCTCCACGGAGGCGCTGGCGGCCGACGGCGCCTGGTGCGTGGCCTGCGATTTCTCCCGGGGCATGCTCAAGGCAGGCGCGCACCGCGACGTCCCGAAGGTCTGCGGCGACGGCATGAACCTTCCCTTCGCGGACGACTCCTTCGACGCGGTCACCATCACCTGGGGCCTGCGCAACATCCACGACCCGGAGCAGGGGCTGCGCGAGATGGCCCGGGTGACCAAGCCGGGCGGCCGCATCACCGTCGCGGAGTTCTCCACGCCGGTCGTGCCCGTCGCGGCGATGGTCTACAAGGAGTACATCATGGCCGCGCTGCCGGCCATCGCCCGCGCGGTGTCGTCGAACCCCGACGCGTACGTCTACCTGGCCGAGTCCATCCGCGCGTGGCCCGATCAGGAGGAGCTGGCCCGCATGATCAACAGGAACGGCTGGGAGGACTGCGGCTGGCAGAACCTCACCTTCGGCATCGCCGCGATGCACTCGGCGGTGAAGCCGGGGTAGGTCCGGCCCCCGAATCCACTGCGCCGCACCCCGTTCCGGGGTGCGCGCCCTTTTTCGAAAAAATCGTCGAAAACCCCTTGCGCGCCGTTATCGAACGCCAGTACGATGAGGTCAGCACTGGCGGAGCATCGGGGGATGAGGCGATGACCGGGGGACCGGACGGCGGGGATCGTCGTCACGCACATCAAGCACATCAGGAACACGGAGAACGGCGCTCACAAGGTTCGCGTGACGACGGCGCGGGCGGCGACCGGCCCCGGCGCTTCCGCAACGAGCGCCCGGATGACCCGCTCTGCGGCGTCGCGATGGCCCGCAACCGCGCAGAGGCGGAGTTGGCGCGGGTGGCGCGGCCGGACCCGGACGCGGACGTCGAGCACCATTTCGCCGTCCTGTCCGTGCGGATGGGCATCCCGCGCGGCGCGGCTGTGGGCTACGCGCTGGCGGGGGAGGCGCTGCACCGCATGCCGCTGCTCGCCGCGTCATGCGCTGAGCGGGGGCACCTGCCGCAGTGGCATCTGCGGATCATCGGGGAGTGCGTGGCGGCGGTGCCGGACGAGTGCATCGGTGCGGTGGAAGACGCCATCCTCGAGTTCTTCCGGCCCGTGCGCGACGGCCAAGCGCTGCCGGGGCCGCGGACGCTGCGGCGGTATCTCATGCAGATCATCGACGACCTCGCCCCGCTGGCCGCACCGGCGGAGGACGGGGATATGCCGTCGTCGGGCGATCCGACGCCCGAGTCCGCGGCGTTCGACGAGCGCGGGGACGACGTGCACTCCTTCGCCGCCGAGCTGCGGCCGGATCGGATGCACGAGTTCCGGCTCATCCTCGACGCGCTGTGCGCGGAGCTCGGTTGTTCCCGCGCGGAGGGGCTGCTGGCGATGGCGCACCGCGCCGCCCGCGTCGACGTGACCATCAATCTGTACCGCTCCGTCGACGAGCCCGACGGCCGAGCGTGGCTGCCGGGCGTCGGCTGGCTCGGACGCGTGGCGACGGAGGAATGGACCGCCCGCGCCACGCACGTCCGTTTCTCCTCCGACTCCACCGCCGGGGGCTACCGGCCGACGGAGGCGCAGCGGGCACGGGTCGAGGGCGTCGACGGCACGTGCCGGTTCCCGGGTTGTGACGCGCCTGCCCACCGGTGCGACGTCGACCATGTGAGGCCATACGACCACGATGACCCGTCGCGCGGCGGTCCCACGGATACCGCCAACCTCCATCTGCTGTGCCGTCGCCACCACAACCTCAAGACGGCGCGGTTGTGGGACGTCTCGCGCCGTCCGGGCGGGGAGGAGATGTGGACGAGCGTGGATGGGGAGTCACTGTCGACGCTGCCGTCGGGACCGCTGGCCGGCCGCGGACGCGAGACGTTCGCGGTGCATCTCGCCTGCCGCGCCGCGACGCTCCGGCTCCGCAACCTCCGCCGTCTCGGCGTGGCCGACGAGGACGAGCTGACGCGACGCCGGGCGGAGCGGGGATGGGGACGCGGAGGTGCGGGAGGCATGACGGATGTCACCCCGAATCCGTGACGGACGGTGAGCAGCCGGTGACAAAGGACGCTACCGGCGCAAACGCCACCGGGTGACCATCGGGGGCATGAACGACGCACACGACACCACCGTCATCGACGTCCGCGGCGTCACGCGGACGTACGGCTCCGGCCGCTCCCGCTTCACCGCGGTCGACGACGTCAGCTTCCGGGTCCGGCAGGGCGAGGTCTACGGGCTGCTCGGCACCAACGGCGCGGGCAAGACCTCGACCATGGATCTCGTCGAGGGCCTCGCCGCCCCGGACCGCGGCTCCGTCCGCGTCCTCGGCCGCGACCCGGTGCGGGATCGCGCCGTCGTCCGCCGGTCGACCGGCACGATGCTGCAGTCCGGCGGCCTGCCGCAGGACCTCACAGTCCGGGAGACGGCGGTGATGTGGCGCGGCACGTGCTCGACGCCGCGCGACCTCGGCGAGGTCCTCGCGTCCGTGGAATTGGACCACCGCCTGGACGTCCGCGTCGGGTCCCTGTCCGGCGGCGAGCAGCGGCGCCTCGATCTCGCCTGCGCGCTCATGGGCGACCCGGAGGTCCTGTTCCTCGACGAGCCGACCACCGGCCTCGACCCCGAATCCCGCGCCAACACGTGGCGCCTGCTCGGCGAGCTCAAGGACGGCGGCACCTCGATGGTGCTGACGACGCACTACCTCGAGGAGGCGGAGCGCCTGGCCGACCGCATCGGGATCATGCACCGCGGCAGCATCCGGGCCGAGGGCACCGTCGCGGAGCTCACGGCCGCCGTGCCCGCGCACATCGGATTCGTGCTCCCGGGCGCGGGAGCCGCCACCCCGGACCTGCCCGCGCTTCCCGGCGCATCGGTCGCCCGCGGGGCGGACGGCGTGTCCGTCGCCACGCACGACCTGCAGGGCGACACCCTGCGCATCCTGCGCTGGGCCGAAGCCGGGAACCTGCGGCTCGAGCGCTTCGAGGCCCGCGCCGCCTCCCTGGAATCCGTCTTCCTGTCCATCGCCGGCCACGCGCCCGACGCGTGAGCTGTGCAGCCCACACCCACGAGCACCAGGAGCTTCACGATGACCACGACCACCCTGACCCGCACCCGCGCGCTGGCGACGGCCGAGTTCCGCCAGCTGCTGCGCAACCGGACGCTGCTGTTCAGCGCGACGGTATTCCCGCTATGCATCCCGATGTTCGTCGTGCTGGCCGGCCGCGACGCGATCGACGGCGCCGAGCTGCTCGGCCGAGCCTTCGAGCTCTACCTGCTCATGGCGCTGTGCTTCGTGCAGTTCTACACGGTGCTGTCCATGTCCGTGACCCGGCGCGGCGAAGGCGTCCTCCGGCGGCTGCGCACCGGCGAAGCCCGCGACCGGGAGATTCGGATGGCGATCGCCGCGCCGGGGGCCGTCGCGACGCTCGTGTTCGGCGGGGTCGTCGGCGTCGCCGGCGCGATTGCCGTGGACACGGCCCCGGTGAACGCCGCGCTGTCGGCGGCGGCGCTCGGCGCGGGAGCCGTCGTCGCCGCGGGACTGGGCTTTGCGACGGGCGGCGTGACGAAGAACGCCGAAGCCGCCCAGCTGACCTCCCTGCCCGTCATCGTGCTCGCGTCGGCGTCCTCGACGCTCGTCCGCGACGCCCTGCGGCTGATCGTGCCGGACGCCGTCGTCCGCATCCTCGACCGCAACCCGTTCGCGGTGCTCTTTGACCTGGGCCGCGCCGGCTGGACGGGCGACGGCGACGTGCCCCGGCTCCTCTGCCTGGCCGTCGTGTGGGCCGTGGTGTGCGCCTGGGCCGGGGTCCGGTACATGAAGTGGGACCGCCGGTGAAGGCCGGAGGTGGCACGATGGGGGCGATGACCCCCGACGACGCAGCCCCGGTCCCGGCCCCCGACCCCGCCTCCACGCGGCCGTGGGCACCGTGGTCGACCCTGGGGGAGCTGGGCAAGGTCTCGCTGTACACGCGGGTCTTCGCGCACATCGGCGTCCTCGGGTTCCCGGTGATCGTGCTGCTGTTCGCGGTGGCCGAGGCCCCGCGGGAGACCGCGCCGTGGGCCGGGATGGCGCTCGCCGCCGCGGTAATGGCCGTGCACGTGCCGGTGTTCGGCGTCGTGGAGCTGCACCCGTCGTTCAACGCCGCTCCGCGCCGGTCCCACCGCCGCTGGGCCACGGCGACGGCGGTGCTGTCGGCGGTGGTGTGGTCGACGGGATTTGTCCTGCGCCTGGTCGGGGAGCGGGGCGACGTCGTCTCCTGGGCGGGCCAGGTGCTCCTCGTCGCCGGTGCGCTGGCCGCCTGCGCGGGCGTGCTGCCGTGGTGGCCCCGGCCGTGGTGGACGACGCTGACGTTGTCACTGGTGACGCTGTCGCTCACGGTGCCCGTCTTCGGCATCGCCGGCGGTCTGTTCCCGGTGTTCGGGGCCGCGTCGATGGTGATGTCGGCGTGGTACGTCGGCGTGGTCAGGCAGCTGGATTCGGCCCGCCGCGCCGAGTCGGTTCTGAAGGTCAGCGAGGAGCGCCTCCGTTTTGCCCAGGAGCTGCACGACACGATGGGCCGCCACTTGGCGGCGATGTCGTTGAAGACGCAGGTCGCCCTCGCCTTCGCGCAGCGCGACGACGACCGGTTGATCGGCGAACTGGAGGCGTTGCAGGAGCTCGCGCGGACGTCGGCGGCGGATCTGCGTCAGGTCGTCGCCGGCTACCGCGGCATCAACCTGGCCACCGAGCTCGAGGGGGCCCGGTCGCTGCTGGGCTCGGCGGGCATCGCCGTGCACGTCGTCGGCGGGTCCCTGGACGTGCCCGGGCGGCACCGGGAACTTGCGGCGTGGTTCGTCCGTGAGGCGGTGACGAACGTGCTGCGCCACTCCGACGCGGCGGAGGTCCGCATCACCGTGGCGCCGGATAGGGTCACAGTGGTCAACGACGGCGCGCCGGGCACGCCGGGGCCCGACGGCGGCCTCGGCGCGTTGCGCGCCCGTGCGGCGGCGGCCGCCGCGGAGCTGCGTGCGGCGGCGGTCGGCGGGACGTTCACCGCGGAGCTGCGGCTGCCGGTGGAGGGGGAGGACGATGCGTGACCGCGCCATCCGCGTCGCCGTCGCCGACGACGAATCGCTCATCGCCGCTTCGCTGGCGACGCTGCTGGGCCTGGAGGACGATGTGGAGGTCGTCGCCACCTGCGGCTCCGGCGAGGAGCTGCTCGAGTGGCTGGACCGCGGGGAGGCGGACGTGTGCGTCGTCGACCTCATGATGGGCGGCATCGACGGCATCGAGACGGCGCGCCGCATCCGGCGGCGGCAACCGGATGCGGGCGTGCTAGTGGTGACCAGCCACGGTCGGCCGGCGCAGCTGAAGCGGGCGCTGGCGGCCGGCGTCGGCGGGTTCCTGCCGAAGACGGCGACGGCGGCGGAGTTCGCCGCGGCGGTCCGCTCCGTCCGCGCCGGGCGCCGCCACCTGGACCCGGACCTGGCGGCGGCGGCGATTACCGCCGGCGAGTCGCCGCTGACGGAGCGTGAGGCCGAGGTGCTCGAGGTGGCGGGCGCGGGCGGGTCCGTCGCGGACATCGCGAGGGCCGTGCACCTGGCGGAGGGCACGACGCGCAACTACCTGTCGTCGGCGATGGGCAAGGTCGGCGCGCGCAACCGGCACGAGGCCCACCACCGCGCCGTGGAGCTGGGCTGGATCTAG
>JAEWGK010000258.1 GCA_023388385.1 Actinomycetes bacterium
GCCAGGCCCCGGTCCGCGATGGCGGCGGCCAGGCGGTCCGCGGCGGCGGCGAACGGCAGGCCGGCCCCGATGGCGGCGAGGTCGAAGGGTGCGGGGGCGCTCATGGCCGCCAGTGTGCCAGGCCGCCCGGGACCCTCCGCCCGGCCCCGGCCGGGGGCGGGTGCCCACGGCGGGTTGCCCCGGCCCCCGGGGCCTTGGCTACCGTGCAAGGTTGACATGGACATCATCGACGCCCATTTCCACATCATCGCCGTGCGCGACTACCGGCCCGACCGCCCGGACGGTCCTCGCCCGTTCACCGTGGAGTCCTACCTCCGCATCATGGACAGGTTCGCGGCGAAGGGCAGGTGGCGCGCGCTGACCGGCGGGGTCGTCGTCGGCGGCAGCCGCGACACCCGCGAGGAGACGCTCCTCGAGGCGCTCACCGAACTCGAGGACGCGGTTGCCGGCCGCGGCGTCGCCCGCGAGAGGGGGCGCAACTTCATCGGCGTCATCACGAACCGCGCGGATCTGCGCGGCGGCCGCATCGGGGAGCTGCACGGCGCCGGCATCCGCGGCGTCCGCTTCAACCTCACCGGCGGCCGCGACGGCTCCGCGGACGAGATCCGCGACGTCGCCCGCCGCGTCCACGACGAGGCCGGCTGGGTCACGCACGTCGCCGTCGACCTCGCGGACCGGCCGGACGTCGCCTCCGCCATCGGGGAGCTGGCCCGCGACGGCGTCCGCGTCGCCGTCGACCACATGGGCATGAGCGGCGCCGGCGTCGACCGCCTGGTCGCCCTCGCCGCCGACGGGGCCGGGGTGAAGGCGACCGGCTTCGCCCGCGTCGACTTCCCCGTCGCCGACGCGCTGCGCCGCGTCCACGCGGCGAACCCCGCCGCCCTGATGTTCGGCTCCGACCTGCCCGGCGCCCACGCGCGCCGGCAGCTCGACATGGGCGACATCGACGTGCTCCTCGACGTCCTGGGCGACTGGGAGATGTCGCGGGTCATGCACGACAATGCCGCGGCGTTCCACGACTTCTCCTGAGCGTGCGCCACGTCCCCGCCGCGAATGCGAGGCTGGTCCCCCGCGGCGCGGAGAAGCGATGTTTACGCAGGTGCGAACGGGTTTTTCCGCACCCGTGCACCTATTGTGGGCCCGGCGCCGCGGAGGTTAGATGGGCCGCATGCCGAATCTGACCGGGTACGCGTGGCTGTCCATCGGGGCCGCCGTCGCCACCATCCTCCTGAAGTCCGGGGCGTACATCGCCACGGGCTCCGTCGGCCTGCTGGCCGACGCCGCGGAGTCCTCCGTCAACCTCGTGGCCGCCATCGTGGCGCTCATCGTCCTCTCCGTCGTGCGCAAGCCGGCCGACGAGGACCACGAGTACGGCCACTCGAAGGCCGAGTACTTCTCCGCGGGCATCGAGGGCGCGATGATCTTCATCGCGGCGGGCTTCATCGTCGTCACGTCCGTCGAGCGCATCATCAACCCCGCGCCCGTCGAGCAGCTCGGCCTCGGCGTGATCATCTCCGTCATCGCGTCGCTCATCAACGGCGCCGTCGCGCTCGTCCTGATGCGCGCCGGGAGGAAGCACGACTCCATCACCCTGCGGGCCGACGGCAAGCACCTGATGACGGACGTGTGGACCTCCGCCGGCGTCCTCGTCGGCGTCGGCCTCGTCGCCGTCACCGGCTGGCAGTGGCTCGACCCCGTGGTCGCCCTGCTGGTCGCCGTCAACATCCTGTGGGCGGGCCACAGCCTGGTCCGCGAGTCCGGCAAGGGCCTCATGGACTCCGCGATGGAGCCGACCGAGCGAGCCGAGGTCGACCGCATCCTGCAGGCTCACCGCAACGTCGCCCACGGCATCGACGTCCACGAGGTCCGCACGCGCGTCGCGGGCCCCCAGAAGTTCATCGAGTTCCACGTCCTGGTCCCCGGCGCCTGGTCCGTCGAGCATGGCCACGAGGTGCTCACCGCGATGGAGGATGAGCTGCGCGAGCGCTTCCCCGGCGTGCACCTGGCGACGCACCTCGAGCCCATCGAGGACGAGCGCGCCTACGGCGACGTGCACCTCTGACGGCCCGCAGTCCCACCTGCCCCTCCCCGGCCCCGCGGTCCGGGGAGGGGTTTTCGTTCCAATGTCTAAGCGCGTTCCAAAAGGGGGTGACACGGCCGCGGATCGCCGGGACGCCTGGGTGACGGCCGTCACAAGTACCTACGATGGCTACATATGGCCGCGGACCGCCCCGGGAGCGTCGGGCGGGCCGCGGGTCCGCCGTGCGGGACGAGCCCCCCGGGGGCGCGGCGCGCGGCGGCGACAGTGAATATGACGAACGATGCGGAGGTCACCGTGGCGGGCAATGCGACGAACGACGATGTGCGGGGCACGGCGCGTCCCGTGAAGGATCCGATGGACAAGTCGCCCAAGCCGCGGCGCAACATCATTCTCCCGGCCCGCGGCGACGGCATGCTGCTGCGCGGCACGCTGTTCCGCCCGGAGGCCGACCCGGAGAACGTCCGCGGCGTCATCACGATCCACGGCGCGACCGGCCGCTCCGAGAAGTCCTACGAGCCGATGGCGCGCCGGTTCACCGAGCGCGGCTATGCCGTCGTCACGTACTGCTACCGCGGCCTGGAGCGCTCCGGCCTGGAGTCCGACACCCGCAACGACGTCATGGCCATGACGGACTGGATCACCCAGGACGCCCCGGGCGCGATGGAGTGGGCCCGCGAGCACTTCCCGGACGTCCCGGTCTACGCGCTGGGCCACGGCGCCGGCGGCCACGGCGTGCTGTGGAGCGGCTCCGAGGGCCTGTACGACGCGGCGGTGCTGGTGGGCGTCGGCACGCGCGGCCTGCGCGCCATCACCGGCCTGGCCAACCGCGTGAAGCTGTTCACGCTGCTCACCATCGTCTGCCCGGTCACGGCGGAGACGATGGGCCGCATCCCGCGCCAGCCGTTCGGCTTCGAGGTCGAGCCGCCGGTCGGCGTCGTCCGCCAGTGGGCTCGCTGGGCCCGCCACCGCGACTACTTCTTCGGCGACTCCGAGTACGACTTCGCCGCCCGCTTCGCGCGCGCCAACGGCCGCTACCTGTCCGTGCGCATTCTCGACGACCAGTGGTGCAACCAGCGCGGCTCCGACGAGATCACGGACCGCATGTTCGGCGCCGAGGTCGAGAAGCGCGTCCTGGAGCCGGGCGACGGCTCCATCGGCCACGCCGGCATCCTGGCCGCGGGCAACGAGGAGAGCTGGGACGGCTTCGTCGACTGGTTCGAGGAGGACTGATCCGGCCGCACGGCCGCACCGGCCCGGGCCCCCGTCGCATGCGTGCGACGCCGGGCCCGGGCCGTGTCGTCGATGCGGGTCCCGTGCGCCGTAACCTACGGACGCGTAGGATTCGCGCCATGACCACCACTTCGCGGCCCGATACGCCGCCCGCACGGCGCCGCCGCGCCCCGCGCACCCGCAACCGGCCCATCGACCGCGGGCCGCGGCCGCTGCTGCGCGGCACCCTCCATGCCCGTGCGGCCTGGGCCTTCGCCGGCTCCGGCGCGGCGCTGACCGCCGTCGCGGCCACCCGCCACGGCGTCGGCGCCGGCACGTGGCTGACCGCCCTGTACGTCGTCTGCCTCGTCGGCGCGATGGCCGTCTCCGCGCTGTACCACCGCGGCCGGTGGCGCAGCATGGCGGTGGTGCGCCGCTGGCGCCGCGCCGATCACGCCATGATCGCGGTGTTCATCGCCGGCACGTACGGCCCCGTCGTCGTCTCCGCGCTCGCGCCGCCCGACGCGGCGATCATCCTGGCCGTGTGCTGGGCGTTCGCGCTGGCGGCGGTGGCGCTCAACATGTTCTGGATCGGCCACCCGCGCTGGCTCGACGTCGTGGTCTACCTGGCACTCGGCTGGCTCATCGTCTGGGAGGCGCCCGCCCTGTGGTCCGGCGCCGGCCCCGCCGTCACGCTGCTCATCGCCGGCGGCGGCGTGGTCTACAGCCTCGGCGCCGTCGTCTACGGCCTGCGTCGGCCGAATCCGTCGGAGCGCTGGTTCGGCTTCCACGAGGTCTTTCACGCCGCGACCATCGTCGCCGCCGTCCTGCACCACGTGGCCATCTGGCTGGCCGTGGCGGCGTAGGGGGCGGCGTGGCGTGCCCGGCTGGCGCAGGCGGCGTCGCCCGCGCGGCGCGCCCTACCGTCCCGCGGCCTCGCGGTCCCGGACGCGGGCCAGCAGGTCCTCCAGCGTGTCCGTCGGCAGGCCGTGGGAGCGGCCGGCGCGGATGACGGCCTCGCCGATGGCGTCGGCCTCCGTCGCCCGCCCGGCGTCGAGGTCGCGGGCCAGCGACGTCGTGCCGCCGGCGGGGAAGGCCGTCATGACGGCATCGATGCCGTCCCGGCCGTTCGTCGCGCCCTCCGCGGCGGCGATGGCGGCGGACTCGTCGACGGCGGCGTCGTACAGCTCGCGGTGGTTGTCCAGGACCTCGCCCATCGTCGCGTCCAGGCCGCCGGTGAGCAGCGCCATCGGGGCCAGCAGCGCCAGCTTGTTCCACATGACCTCGCCATCGGAGCCGCCGACGCGCACCTCCGTGGAGCAGTCGCGCAGGACGGCTGCGGCCGCCTCCGACGCCGGGTGGTCCGACAGGGAGATGCGCAGGAACGAGGAGGTGTGCTCGAACTCGCCGTCGCCGACGCGCGTGGCCTCCACCTGAACGGTCGCGGCGGGCACGCGGTTCGCGCCGTAGCGGCCGCGCAGCACGTCGACGTGCTCGAATCCGTTGAGGAACGGCACGACGACGCCCGCGAACTCCACCGGCACCCGGTCCAGCGCCTCCGGCATGCCGGTGTGCTTCACGGTCACCAGCGTGAGATCCGCCTGCTCCTCCAGATGCGTGACGACGCGCACCGTCTCCTCCGCGTCCCCCAGCGCCCCGGAGGCCACGCGGATCCGGCCGCCGCGGGCGTCCAGCGCCGCCGCCGAACGTTCGGAGGCGACGATCGTGACGTCATGGCCCGCACGGGCCAGCAGTCCGGCGAGGACGCCGCCGACGCCGCCGGCGCCGAGCACCGCCACGCGGGCGGGGGAGGGGATGGAGGGGGTTCGGTTCTCGTCGATCATGGCCACGATCATGCACCGGCGGCCCCGCCGCGCGCCGCCGGGGCCGGGGAATGCGGGTGGCCCCGCTACGCTGTCGGCATGGCCCACGCGATGCTGCACACCCCGGTCGGCGACCTGGGCGTCGCCGCCACCGCCCGCGGCGTGTCCGCCATCGAGCTGACCGGCCCGGCGGACGGCGCATACGGCGTGGACGATGCGTCGGGGGAGGCCCGCGCCATGCTCGACACGGCTCTCGGACAGCTGCGGGAATGGTTCGCCGGGGACCGCACGGGCTTCGACGTGCCCCTCGACGTCCCCGGCCTCCCGGAGCCGGGGTGGGCGGCGGAGCCGGATGCGGATGAGCACGCGGCGGGGACGGGCGTCCCGTTCCGCCTGCGGGCGCTGGCCGCGCTGCGGGAGGTGCCGTGGGGCGTCACCGTCTCCTACGGGGAGCTCGCCGCCCTGGCCGGGTCCCCGCGGGCCGCCCGCGCGGCCGGGGGCGTCTGCGCCGGCAACCCGGTCCCGCTCATCATCCCGTGCCACCGGGTGCTGCCGGCCTCCGGTGCCCTCGGCGCCTTCGGCGGCGGCACGGACATGAAGCGGGCCCTGCTCGCCCGCGAGGGCGTCCGCGTCCGCCCGTGAGCATTCTCGTCGACGGCCCCCCGGGGTCCGGCGGACCCTGCGCCGGGCGTGGCCCGGGGCGTCGTCACGCGCGCGTCAGTGCATCAGCGACGTGAGCGCCGCCCACGACGGCTTCCCGCGGCGCGACCAGATGCGGACCTTCGTCGACGACAGGGCCAGCAGCGCCACCAGATCCACCGCCGTGATGAGCAGGTGGACGGTGAGCGCGCCGATCTCCGGGATCTGGTCGTCGATGAGCTTCAGCGCCAGTACGACGGTGACCAGCAGCATGAGCAGCGTCCGGGGCAGTTGGAAGCCCAGCCACGTGAGCAGCACCAGCGCGGCCATCGCCGCCGTGCCCGCCAGCAGCAGCCACGGCGTCAGCCCCGCGGGGCCTCCGGTCAGATCGACGCCCGGCAGGCTGATGACCTTCAGCGTCACCGGGCGGTCCGAGGCCAGCGCCGTGATGGCGATCCCGACCTGCGCCAGCACCGACGCGACGAGCATGGCCATCGCCAGGCCCAGCGCCCGGGGGCGGCGGACCGTGGAGCCCGCCACCGTCGTCGGCAGTGCCTCCTCGAAGCCCGGGTCCGGCGACGCCGTCGGCCCGTCCGGGATGGCGTAGCCGCGGGAGGCCCGGACCACCTGATCCGGCAGGTCGCCCGCGGGCGGCTCGACCGCCGTCAGATCCAGCACCGGCAGATCCCCGTCGGTGCGCACCAGGTCGCCGCCACCGTTGCGGTGGTGGTAGCCCGTGGAGAAGTCCTCCAGCAGCTCCAGGCCCACGGCCGGATCGGCCTGCGTGACGGTGCGGACGATGTGGTCGCGCTCGACGTCGATGTCCGCGTCGATGCGGTGCGTGAACTGCAGCGTGAACAGGCTCAGGCCGACCGCCGTGTCGAAGCTGCCCGCCCCCAGCCAGCCGACCCGCCGGCCGCCCGGCAGCGGCCAGCCGTCCGGGCAGCGCCAGAACCGCACGTGGTGGCGCTGCCGGGGATCGCCCTCCACCTCCTGCTGGTAGGCGAGCTGCTGGCGCCGGCCGAACAGCAGCAGCGGGCTCACCGGCGCATGCGGGTACGACCGCCGCAGCACCGACGCCACGACGATGCGCGCCGACGACGCGAGCGTCACGTCGTCCGCCAGCTTCCAGCCCGCCCGCGTCATCGCCGCGTGGATCTGCACCGCGGTGCCGTCGGCCGCCAGGTTCACCGGATCGCCGAGCATTCCCTCCGACGTGCGGGTGCGGCCGATGAAGTAGTCCGGCACGTAGATGGCGGTGAGGATGCGGTGCAGCCGCGGCAGCGTCAGATACGCCGTCACCGCCCAGAACGGGACGAGCAGCACCAGCAGCCACGGCGACGTGAACGAGTTGAACAACAGCAGGATGGTGAACCACGCCGATCCCAGGCCGCCGATCACGGAGAACGCCGCGTCGATTCGCCCGCCACGCAGCCGCGGCCGGATCCTGCTGTCGCGCACCCGCGCGGAGGAGCCCCCGGTCATGGGGGTGATTCTATCCGCGGGGCCGTCGGGGGACGGTGGCGGGGTGCGGGGATCGGGGGCGGGTGGCCGGCGGCCTCAGCCGTGCACCGGCAGCCCGCCGACCCAGGCGCCGAGGGCCTCCAGCGCCGCGTCACGCAGGCGCGGGCCATGCTCGGCGGCGTCGGCGCGGACGCCCCGGGGGTCGACGCCGGCCAGCGCCATCTCCAGCGCGTGGCCGGTGAGCCAGCGCTCGATGCCCTCGTGGTCGGCCTCGACGTGGAACTGCACGCCGAGGACCGCGGGCCCGAGGGTGAAGGCCTGGCAGTCGGTCGTCCGGGTCGACGCCCACGTGGTGGCCTCCGCCGGGGCGACGATGCGGTCGCCGTGCCAGTGCAGCACGGGCACGCCGTCCAATGCGGCGAGGGGGTTCGGGCCGCCGGCGTCCGGGCCCTCGGCAACGAGGTCGACGGGGAAGTACCCGATCTCCTTCGGGCGGTTCCCGGCGGGTTCCACGCCGCCGCCGGCGGCCTGCGCGATGAGCTGCGCGCCGAGGCAGACGCCCAGCAGCGGGCGGCCGCGGTCCAGGCGGTCGCGGACCGCGGCGAGCTCGTCGGCGAGCCACGGGTAGGCGTCGGCGTCGTGGACGCCGACGGGGCCGCCGAGGACGACCAGCAGGTCGGGATCGGCCGCGGTCGCCGGGCCGACGGGCTCCGTCGTCGCGTCGATCTCCGCCACGGACCAGCCGTGGTCGCTCAGCACGTCGCCGACCAGGCCGGCGTCCTCGAAGGCGATGTGGCGCAGCACGAGCGCGCGCGGCATGGAATGCGGGGCGGGGATGCGGGGATCGTTCATGACCGGGGATCGTAGGCGCCCCGGATTGTTGTGCGCGCAGCACCCGCGCGGGGCTACCGTTGCCGCATGACATCCCCCGACATCCGCATGACCGATTACCCGGGCACCGCCTCCGACCTGGCCTTCCGCCGCCGCTTCGGTGAGATGGTGCGCTCCCGCCGCGCCACCCGCGCCTACGACCCGGCGCCGCTGCCGGACAGGGACGTCCGGGAGTACCTGGGCCTGGTCCTCGAGGCGCCGTCGGCGTTCAACATGCAGGACCCCGTCATCGTGGCGGTGGAGGACGAGGCGCAGCGCCGCCGCCTGGCGGAGGCCGCCAACGGCCAGGCGCAGGTCGCGCAGGCACCGATGACCCTCGTCTTCGTCGCCCGCCCCGGCGAGTGGCGGCGCACCTTCCGCGAGGTCCTCGACGCCGACGTCCGCGCCGGGCGCATCGACCGCGCCGCCGCCGACGCGAAGTGGGAGCAGGTCTCCGGCTTCCAGGACGCCCGCGAGCGCGCCGGGCTGGCCCGCGAGTTCGCGCTGCGCAACGCCATGCTCGCCGCCGGCTACGCCATCGTCGCCGCCCCCGCGTTCGGCTGGTCCACCTCCCCGATGACCGGCTTCGACGAGGACGCCGTCAAGGAGGTCCTCGATATCCCCGCCGACGCCGTCGTCGGCCTGCTGCTTGCCGTCGGCCGCGGCGCCGAGCGCCCCGCCCACCCCGGGCGCCTGCCGGTCGAGCGCCGCGTGCGCCGGGATCGCTGGTAGCGGGAGGCGTCGCACAGCGTGACGACGCCCCCGGTCCGGGACGGGGACCGGGGCGCCGGATCACGCCGGTTCGAGGTGCTGGACCTGGTTCAGCAACCGTTGGCGGGTGCGCAGCAGGACGTCCGGCAGGCCCTCTGCCAGCGAGGATCGGTAGCGCAGCTCCGGCAGGGAGATGGACAGGGCCCCCAGCGGGTCGCCCATCTCGTTGGTGAGCAGGGCCGCGATGGCGCAGACGCCGCGCCCGGTGCTCTCGTGGTTGACGGCGTAGCCGCGCCGGCGGCTGAGGTAGAGCTCCTTGCGCAGCGTGTCGAAGGCGTCGTCGGACATCGACGGGTAGAGGCCGCGCAGCTCGGACTTGCCCAGCTCCGCCAGGAGGATGCGGCCGGCGGCGGTCTCCGCGGCGGGCAGCATGTGGCCCTGCCGGGAGCTGACGCGCAGCACCGCATCCGGTTCGGCGCTGTAGATGACGTGGACCTTGTCCTTGTGGCGGACGGTGAGGTGGATGGTCTCGCCAGTCTCGGTGCGCAGCGCGTCGATGGCCGGGCGGCAGGCCCGGTACAGGGGCAGGGAGCCGTCGACGGGCCGCTCCGTGATGATGGCGCCCGGGCCCAGCGTGTACCGCCTGCTGGCGTCCTGGTCGGCGAAACCGCGGTTGGCCAGCGTGTTGAGCAGCCGGTGCGCCGTCGACGGGGAGGCGCCGATGAGGTCCGCGGCCTCGGTGATCCGCAGCGGGCCGATGTCGCGCAGATGCTGGAGGAGGGCGAGCGCCTTGTCGACGGAGTGCACGGTGGTCAATGCGTCGCCTTTCGCCGGGAGCGGATCGTTTCGCTCCATGATTCAGTATTCCGCCGTCCGGAAACAAATTGGCGGGTGAACTGCGTCACATCATCCTGGTGGCATGGGCACCTTCGCCCCGGCAGGCTCCGGCGAGGTGTCCCCGTCCAGCCTGAGGCCGTTCGGCGGGCGAGGGGGAGGGGGCGGAACGGTGACCGTCGTCACGCGGAGGCGGCGGAAAGGCCCCGGTGTCGCGTGCCGCGGCGCCGGTCGGGCACGGCGACCGCGCGGTAGATTCCGAATATGCGAACCACTCGAAAAGGGCGGCTCCTCGATGCTGTCGCCCCGTTGTACGGATGGCTCCTGACCTCCTACGCCGTCGTGGCCCTGCTGCTGGCGCTTGTGCCCGTGCTGCGCCGGCCGCTGTTCGAGCTTCGCGTGCTGCTGGACATCGTCCTGCTGCCGCTGCCACTGAACAACGCGGCGTGGGCGGTGGCGCTGGCGCTGCTGGCCGCCGGCATCTTCGCGCGCAAGAGGCTGGCGTGGATCATCGTCGTGGCGCTGACGACCGTCGTCAACGTGTTCAATCTGATCGTGCTGGCGCGGGGCCTGGCCTCCGGTGCGACGTGGGGGCTGTACCTCGCCGGCGCGCTGGTGCAGACGGTCATCCTCGTCGTTCTGCTGTTGGCGCGCGACCGCTTCCGCGCCCGCGTTCGCCCCGGCGCTATCCGCCGGGCCGTCCTGGTCTACGTCGCCGGCATCATCCTGGCGACCGCCGCCGGTACGCTGCTGCTCCTCGCCGTCCCCGCCGCCCCCGGCCGCACCCCGCTGCACCCCGACGACGCCCCGTGGTGGGCGCTGGACCGCGTCGCCGGCTTCTCCATGTTCGGCCCGAGCTTCTTCGACGGGCACCCGCCGATGTGGGTCGGAAGCCTGCTGGGCCTGCTCGGCGCCGTCGTCCTCGTCGCCGCCGTGTTCACGCTGCTGCGCTCCCAGCACGACCGCAACGCGCTGTCCGGCCGGGACGAGGAGGCGCTGCGCGCCATGCTCGCGCGGTGGGGCGACAACGACTCGCTCGGCTACTTCGCCACCCGCCGCGACAAGTCCGTCGTCTACGCCCCCACGGGTCTCGCGGCCGTGACGTATCGCACCGAGATCGGCGTGGCGCTCGCGTCCGGCGACCCGGTCGGCGACCCGGAGCACTGGGACGGCGCGATCGAGGAGTTCCTCGCGCGCGCCGAGTGCTACGGCTGGTCCCCGGCCGTGATGGGCGCCTCCCGCGAGGGGGCGCGGGCCTGGCGCCGCCACGGCCTCACCGAGATCCACCTGGGCGACGAGGCGGTGCTGGACTGCTCGTCGTACCGCATCACCGGTCCCGACCGGAAGTCCGTCCGCCAGGCCGTCCACCGCGCCCGCAACGCCGGCGTCGAGATCCGCATCCGCCGCCACCGCGACGTGGAGCCCGCGGAGTTCATCGCGCTGACCGACGACGTCGACCGCTGGCGCGACACCACCGACGAGCGCGGCTTCTCCATGGCCCTCGGCCGCCTCGGCGACCCCGCCGACGGTGACTGCCTGCTGGTCGAGGCCCTGCACGACGGCGAACGCGTCGCCGTCCTGTCCTTCTCCCCGTGGGGGCGCACCGGCGCGTCCCTGGATCTCATGCGCCGCTCCCCGCAGGCCCCGAACGGCTGCGTCGAGCTCATGGTCACCGAACTGTGCGGCGCCTCGGACGACATCGGCATCACCCGCGTCAGCCTCAACTTCGCCGTGTTCCGCAGCGTCTTCGCCTCCGAGGACGAACTCGGCGTCGGCCCGCTGGTCCGCGTCTGGCGCGGGATGCTCGTGTTCCTGTCCCGCTTCTGGCAGATGGAGGCGCTCTACCGCTCCAACGACCGCTACGGCCCCGAGTGGGTGCCGCGCTACCTCTGCTACCAGACGCCGCGGTCGGCGCTGCAGGTGTCCATCGCCTCCGGCATCGCGGAGGGCTTCATCCCGTGGCCGGAGCAGCGCCGCCTGCGCGACATCATCGGCGCCGAGGATCACAGCCCCGGCGCCCTGGCCGCCTACGCCGCCATCCCGGAGATCCTCGCCGGCCGCGACCGCGTCCCCGAGCGCCGCGTCCCCGAGCAGACCGGCGTCCGCATGCGCTCCGCCGAACGGATGCGCGCGGAGGGCCGCGACCCGTGGCCCGTCGCCGAGCACCCCGCGAACCGCTGCGACGAGGTCGCGGGGGCGGCGGAGGGCTCGGCCCTGTCCGTCGCCGGCCGCGTCATGGCGCGCCGCGACTTCGGCGGCGTCGTCTTCCTCGACGTCCGCGACTTCACCGGCGACTGCCAGGTCATCCTCGAGCGCGACACGACCGCCGCCTTCGATCTGCTCGACGACGTCGACCTCGCCGACCTCATCTTCGCCGAGGGCGTCCGCGGCGCCTCCCGGTCCGGGGAGCCGTCCCTGCTGGCGTCGCGCTGGACGATGGAGGCGAAGTCCCTGCACCCGCTGCCCGACAAGCGCCGCGGCCTGCGCGACCCGGAGGCCCGCGCCCGCAACCGCCACGTCGACCTGGCCACCGGCGAGGACTCCCGCCGAATCCTGCGCGCCCGCTCCGCCGTGCTGCACACCCTGCGCACGACCCTGGTGGAGGAGGGCTTCCTCGAGGTGGAGACGCCCATCCTCCAGCAGATCCACGGAGGCGCGAACGCCCGCCCGTTCCGCACGCACATCAACGCCTACGACACGGACCTGTACCTGCGCATCGCCCCGGAGCTGTACCTCAAGCGCCTCATGTGCGGCGGCGTCGACCGCGTCTTCGAGCTCGGCCGCACCTTCCGCAACGAGGGCGTCGACGCCACCCACAACCCGGAGTTCACCATCCTGGAGGCCTACGCCGCCCACGGCGACTACGAAACGATGCGCCGCATGTGCCAGACCATGATCCAGCGCGCCGCCATCGCCGCCAACGGCACGTGCGCCGTGCCCGGCCCGGACGGGGAGATGGTCGACATCTCCGGCGACTGGCCCGTCAAGACCCTGCACCAGGCGGTGACCGAGGCGCTGCGCGGCGAGGGCGTCGACTGCCCCGACCTGGACGGCACCACCGACGTCGAGGTGCTGCGCGGCCTGTGCGACGCCGCCGGCGTGCCCCACCGCGCCGACTGGGACGCCGGCCAGGTGGCCCTGGAAATGTACGAGCACCTCGTCGAGGACCGCACGAAGCAGCCGACCTTCTACACCGACTTCCCGCTGTCCGTCTCGCCGCTGACCCGCACCCACCGGTCGTCGCCGGGAGTCACGGAGCGCTGGGACCTCGTGGCCTGGGGCGTGGAGCTCGGCACCGCGTACACGGAGCTCACCGACCCCGTCGACCAGCGCCGCCGCCTGGAGGAGCAGTCCTGGCTCGCCGCCGGCGGCGACCCGGAGGCCATGGAGGTCGACGAGGACTTCCTCCGCGCCCTCGAGTTCGGCATGCCGCCGACGGGCGGGCTGGGCATGGGCGTCGACCGCGTCGTCATGCTCATCACCGGCGCGACCATCCGCGAGTCCCTGCCCTTCCCGTTCGTGAGGGCCGAGCGATGATCCCGACCGGCGCCGTTCCGGGCCGCCCGCTGGCCGTGCTCGCCGGCGGGGTCGGCGTGCCGCGCGACGAGTGGGCGCCGCTGCTGGAGGTCCTCGGCAACGCCGGCATGCCGCATCTGGTGGTCGAGCGGCCGGGCACGTCGTGGATCGGGCCGTGGGGCCGCGGCGAGGGCCCGACCCTGGACTCCGAGGCCGGGCGCATCGCCGACGCGTGCCGACGCGCGCGTTCCGACGGCGCCGGTCCCGTCATCCTCGTCGCCCACTCCGCCGCGGGCTTCTTCGCCGAGGCCGCGCTCCTGGCCGAGCCGGGGCTCGCCGACGGCGTCGTGCTCCTCGACATCTCCGCCACCTCCGCCGCACTGCCCGCGTTCCCGGGGCTCGTCGCCCTGTCGCGCCTGCTGGCCGGGGCGACCGTGCCGCTGGTCCGCCGGTTCGAGGGCGGGGCCGCCGCCGGCCGGTGGCGCACCCTGCTCCTGGAGAACGCGCTGTTCCGCTACTGGGCCCGGGACCTGCGCCGCCTGCGCCGCCGGGGGGCGGGGCGGCACCTGGGGTCCACGCGGCACCTGGGGCCGGACGCCGCGGCCGCCTCGCCCGACGACGCGCGCGGCTCATCCCCGGTCACGGGGCGGGCGCTCGTGCTCACCGCCTACCCGGCGGTGCCTGCGGCCGTCGCCGCCCTGCCCTTCGGCGCGGCGCTGTGGGATCGCGCCTGTCGCCTGGGATGGTCCGGCCACGCTGATCGCATCGCCCGCCGCTGGTCGGAACTTGCGGAGGACTGCGCCGAGGTCGAGCTTCGCGACTGCGGCCACATGGTCATGGGCGAAAGGCCCGCCGCCGTGGCCGCCTTCATCCGGGGCCTCGCCCGCGCGGCGGAGTAGGGGGCGGCCCGCGGGTCCCGGACTCCGGCGCTCCGCCCCCGTGTGGCGGCATTTCCGGGGGCCGGCCCCCGAGGGTGTGCCGGGCGTGCCGGCCGGTCTCGGTTTCAGTGTCGGCGGAGGCCCTGCAGACCCCCGGGATCGACACTGAAACCGAGGATTTCGGCCCTTTTTCCTCGGTTTCAGTGCAGTTCCCCGGCCCCTCGAGGCCCTCGACTGACGCTGAAACCGAGTGTGGCGGGCCCGCGGCCCCGCGGGCCACCCCCGCGGGCCACCCCGGCGGGCCGCTACAGGCGCAGCGCCGCCGTGACCGCCTGCCGGATGGCCCGCTCGGCATCGAGCTCGGCGGCGACGTCGGCGCCGCCGAGGATGAGGACGTCGTCACGCACCCGCCCATCGGCGGACCGGGCACCGGGGGCGACCTCCGATTCCTGACCTGCGCAGATGACCACGGTGTCGACCGGGATGACGCGGTCGACGGTCCCCTCGCTGTCGGCGGCGGGCTCGGTGACGTGGAGGCCCTCGTCGTCGATGCGCCGGTAGGTCACTCCCGGGTGCATGACGACGCCCGCCTTCTTCAGCTCCGCGGCGTGGACCCAGCCGGTGGTCTTGCCGGGACCGCGGCCCATGCGACCGGTGCGGCGCTGCAGCAGGTGGACCTCGCGGTCGATGGCGCCGGGCAGGTCGCGGTGCGGCGTCGGCTCGCCGAGGGCCGCGCGGGAGCCGGCCGCGAACTCCTCCGGGGAGGCGACGCCCCACGCCTCACGCCACGTCGCGACGTCCTGATCCGGCTCGCGGGTGAGGAACTCCGCGACGTCGACGCCGATGCCGCCGGCGCCGATGACGGCCACGCGGCGGCCTGCCTCGCGGGCACCGGACAGCAGCTCGTCGTACGTGACGACGCACGGGTGGTCCGCGCCCTCGATGTCCGGGATGCGCGGCCGGACGCCCGAGGTGACCGCGACGCGGTCGAAGCCGCGGTCGAGCAGCTCGGCGGCGTCGGCGCGCTCGTTCAGGTGGACGGGCACGCCGAGGACCTCGAGGCGGCGGGCGAAGTAGTCCAGCGAGCGGCCGTACTCCTCCTTGCCGGGGACGCGGGCGGCGAGGCGGAACTGGCCGCCGAGCTCGCCGGAGGCCTCGAAGACCTCGACGTGGTGGCCGCGGGTCGCGGCGGCCTCCGCGAATGCCAGGCCCGCGACGCCCGCGCCGATGACGGCCACGCGCTTCGGCGCGACGGCGCGGGAGTCGCGCAGCGGCTGCAGCTCGATCTCCCGGCCGGCGATGGGGTTGACCAGGCAGGACACCTTCTTGTTGGCGAAGGTGCGGTCGAGGCATGCCTGGTTGCAGGCGATGCAGACGTTGATCTCGTCGGCGCGGCCGGCGGCGGCCTTCGCGGCGAAGTCCGGGTCGGCGAGCATCGGCCGCGCCATGGAGACGAGGTCCGCCTGCCCGGCGGCGAGGATGTCCTCCGCCACCTGCGCGTCGTTGATGCGGTTGGACGCGGTGACGGGGATGGACACCTCGCGGCGCAGCGCCGCGGTGTACTCCGCGAACGCGGCCCGCGGGACGGAGGTGACGATGGTCGGCACCCGCGCTTCATGCCAGCCGATGCCGGTGTTGAACACGTCGACGCCCACGGCCTCGAGGCGGTGGGCCAGCTCGACGGTCTCGGACCAGGACTGGCCGCCCTCGACCAGATCGGCGAGGGAGATGCGGTACTGCACCAGGAAGTCGTCCCCTCCGGCGTTGCGGATGCGGCGGGCGACCTCGACGGGCAGGTTCATCCGCTTGTCCGCGGAGCCGCCCCAGTGGTCGGAGCGGTGGTTGACGCGCTCGGCGAGGAACTGGTTGAGCAGGTAGCCCTCCGAGCCCATGATCTCCACGCCGTCGTAGCCGGCGCGCTTCGCCAGCTCCGCGGCCCGCGCGTAGGCGTCGACGGTGCGGCGGACGTCCCACCCGGTCATGCCGAACGCGCGGAAGGGCGTGATGGGGGACCGCGACGCCGACGCCGTGCGGATGAACGGGTGGTAGCCGTAGCGGCCGGAGTGCAGCAGCTGCATGACGACGCGCCCTCCGTGGGCATGGACCTCGTCGGTGACGGCGCGGTGCGCGTCGGCCATGCGGCGGGACCGCATCATGGAGCCGGCGGGCAGTAGCCAGCCGGTGACGTTCGGCGCGTAGCCGCCGGTGACGATGAGCCCGGCGCCGCCCCGGGCCCGGCGGCCCAGGTAGGCGGCGAGCTTGGGGACGTCGGCGACGCGCTCCTCCAGGCCGGTGTGCATCGAGCCCATGACCACACGGTTGCGCAACTGGAACGGGCCGACGTCGATCGGGGAGGTCAGGTGCGGGTACGGGGAGGCGGCGCAGTCGGGCCGGACGGCGCCTCCGCCGGAGGGGCTGGGCTGGGGCATGTCCCGATTATCGCGCCCCGCGAACAGTATCGCGGCGGAACACAGGTATTCGAGGCCACGCCGGCGAGGCGATGCCGTCATGCCGGGAGAAGGGCAGTCGGCCCTGGGGAGACGATCCCCATTGGTCGTGGTCCTCGACGAGTCGGGTGATTCACGGGCATACGATGATCCGGTTGCGGCGCCGCGCCGCCTGCCCGCGCCGCCCGCCCGCGCCGCCCGCACGATCAGGAACAGGAGGAGGAACCCCAGCCCATGGCCCCGCACGCCGCATCCGATTTCGCGCATCCGGCGCCGCCGCCCCCGCCGTCGGTGCGCCGCCTCCTGCTGG